>JBILFE010000526.1:0-3467 GCA_044351705.1 Luteolibacter sp.
GCTAACATAACACTCTCCGCACCGATGTTGAGCAGAAACTGGGAAAACTTTGCGGTTCCTTGAGTAGAGGCTGATTAAGCCAATCAGCCGTTTTCCGGAGGGCTGGCAGCCGGCGCAACTTGTTGTGCGCATCTTGTTGTTGCGCACACAGCACGGAGCGGGTTATTTTGAGCAACAGCAATGGGCGCTTTGCATGCAACTTCATCCCGTGGCACATGTTTCTTACGCGTAGCAATTTCACCTTATGAAATCCATCCTCAACACCCGTGCGGTTCACACCCTGGCCTGGTTGATCCTGCTCCTTGTGCTGCCGATATCAGCGCTGGCGTATTTGCCCAATCCGAACCTAACCGCAGCGGGGGTGATCGACGCCATGAAGGCGGATAACCTTTTGCTGGAGCCGCAGTATTCGCCCCGCTACGGCGAGACCTACAACCTCGGGCCCACCGGACTGCGCGGCTGGATCTACATCGATCGCAGCAACAAGGGCAACGACGGACTCCAAACCGCCCTAAGCCGCCAGATTCTGGTCACGGTGGCCAGCACGCCGGCCAGTCCCACGCTGGCTGTCAATGATGTGATCCTCGGAGTCAAGGCGGGCAGCGGCGCGGACCTGATCTATCCGGCGGATGCCTTCGCCAGTGATTGCCGCAAGGCATTCGGCTGGGCCATCTGCGATGCCGAGACCCCGGCCAACGCGGGTGTCATGCGGGTCTTGCGCTGGCGCGCGGGCACTATCAGCTCGGTGGCCATCACCCTGCCCGCCAACGTCAGGGCTGCCTATACCAATACCGCCCCCTTCGCATGCGACAAATCCACACAGATCCTCGCCAATGCCCGCAATCTGCTCGTCACCCAACTCCTCGCAGACCCAAACTTTCTGCAAACCAACTACGGCGGTGCCATCACGGGCCTGGCCTTGTTAGCCGGGGTGGCTCCTGGCGATCCCAATTACGATCAGGTGCAGACCCGCTTGCAGGCATTCGCCCATGCGCTGGCACCCACAAATCTAACTTTAACCGGATGCGACACCTGGAAATGGGGATACATCGGCGTTTTCCTCAGCGAGTATTACCTGCGTACGGTGGCGGATGGCAACCCGGACAACAGCGTGTTGCACGGGCTCAATGAATACACCGTGGGCCTGGCCAAAGGCCAAAGCAAGTATGGCACCTTCGGCCACGGCGGCGCCGAAAAACACGCCGATGGCAGCTTGCACGGCTCCATCTCTTGGTACGGCCCGGTCAACTCTGCTGGTATTCCCGCCAATGTCGCCATCGTCATGGGTAAAAAAGCGCTTCAGGTGGCAATCGCCGCAGGGGCTCCGGGTGCCCCTGCCGTGTTGGATCCGGAAATCGATCCGGCCATCGAACGCGGATCGAATTTCTTCGCGTGGTTCGTCAACAAAGGATCGATTCCCTACGGCGAACACGAGCCCTACGGCGACGGCCACGCCTCCAATGGCAAAAACGAAATGTGCGCCGTGTTGTTCGGCTTGCAGGACAACCGGTCGACCGCAGCCGAGTTTTTCGCCCGCATGTCCGTGGCCGGTTGCACCGGCCGCGAATACGGCCATACCGGCCAGGGCTTCAGTTACCTGTGGGGCGCCTTGGGCGCCAACATGGGTGGGCCGACCGCCGCGGCGGAGTACTTGAAAACCATCCGCTGGCACCTCGATCTGGAACGCCGCACGGACGGCTCGTTCGTCTATGACGGCGGCGAACAATATGGCGGCGGCACCACCGAAGGCGGCACCTATCTGGGTGACTGCGGGTACTATGATATCAATCCCACCGCCAGTTACATTCTCACCTATGCCCTGCCCTTGCAGCGCCTCTACATCACCGGCAAAAATCTCAATGCGGCCCGCATCCTCACCCCGGACAAGGTGGCCAATGCCATCGCCGCTTCGACCTTCAAGCAGGATTGCACCGATCCGACCGGCTACCCCGTGTCCCGCCTGATGACGGCATTGGGCGAGTACGATCCGGCAATGCGCAGCAATGCCGCCACCGAACTGGCCAAGCGCAATCTAACCACCGCCGAGACCACCCCCCTCATCGCCATGATCACCAATGGCACGCTGAGCCCCGATGCGAATGTGCGCCAGAGTGCCTGCGAAACGCTGGGCCTTCGCAAGACCACCGCTGCCAAAGCCGCCTTGAGCCAGCGGCTTTCTGATACTGACCCGTGGGTCCGCGGCAAAGCCGCCAATGCCCTCAAAAACTTCGGCTCGGCGGCCAGTGACCAACTCGCCCCGATGCTCACGGCCATGGCCGCCAACGCCACGGATCCGAACGTGATCGTGTGGGACGACCCCATCCAGATCGCCAACGGCTATCTGGCCGCCACTTTGTTCCGGGATCTGGCGACGAGCACCAATGCGCTCACTGAACCTAACAGGACATCATTGCTCTATCCGGCGCTGCGTGCCGGCTTGAAACAACCCAGCGGCATGGCCCGGGATTATCTGAGTGGCTTTATCAAGCAACGCCTGTCCTTGACGGACGTCCAGGCGGTGGCTCCCGGCATCGTTACCGCTGCTGCAGAGCGCTCGCCGGCGGACCGCATGTTCAGTGACTCCATCCGCTACGCCGCCATCAGCACCCTCGCCAAGTATCAAATTGAAGAGGGCATCCCCTTGTGCCTGAAACTCAAGGAGCAAACCTGGCATGGCGATGACATGACACCCTTTGTGCTCTTGGCCGCCAACTATCGCGGTGCCGCCAAGGACGCGCTGCCAACGCTCTACAAGTGGCTGGAACACGAACCCCAGTTTGCCGCTGATGGTTCGATCAATGGCTGTTGCCCGGGAAGGCTGGACAACATCATCAACCATATCACGACCACCATTGCGGCCATCGAAAACGACGCCTCCCCACCCACGCTGGTCAAATTCAAAACCATCACGGCTTCCGCCAACCCGCCGCTGGTCACCCTGCCCGCGACCACCACCATCCTCACTCCGGTTTTGACCGACTTGGACCTCGGCACGCCCAATTTCCTCTGGAGCAAGGTGAGCGGACCGGGCACCGTCTCGTTCAATCCGACTGGCATGAGCGCCGCTGCCACCTGCACCGCCACCTTCAACACGCCTGGAACCTATGTCTTGCGGGTCACCGCAGTGGACCGTTCCATCCTTGATTACAATACCTGGATCACCTATTCCCTGGGCTATTTCGATTTCGAGACCTACAACGAAATCCTCGGCGCGGTCACCACCGATCTAACAATCACGGTCACGCCCGATCCCAATCGCGCGCCGGTGCCACACAACCAAAGCCTCACCACCCCGCCCGACACCGCCATCGCCATCGCCCTGGCGGCAACCGATCCCAATGGCGATCCGCTGACCTATGCCGTGGTGACTTCACCGGGCCACGGCACCCTCACCGGCACGGTGCCGGATTTGACCTACACGCCCACGCCCGGTTTCACCGGTCCTGATAGTTTCACCTTCAAGGCCA
>JBILFE010000525.1:0-3467 GCA_044351705.1 Luteolibacter sp.
GCCCTTGCCGAGGGTCACATTGATGTGGCTCTTGTCGAGCAAACGCATGGTGACTGGCGTGAAATACCCCCGGGTCATGACGGTGGCATCGCAGCAAGAGTGCAGCGCGCCATCGCAGAACTCGGCCACCCGCGGGAAAAATGGCAGGCCGTTGATTTTGGCCAGTGCGGACATGAAGCTGTATCGGGTGACCCGGTTGGGCACCTGGTCCTGGGCGAGTTCGGTGTACGACGGGTCGTGCTGTGCCAATTCGACCATGATGCGCCGACTGATGAGTTCATTGAAGGAGATGCCATCAAACTCAATCATAGACCGAAATGTCTGTGGGTGAGAAAGGTCCAGGATTCGTAATTGAGCCGCACGACGGTGAGGAAGGGCCGGATATCAAACCGGCGCAGGACGAGTTCCTGGATTTTGCTGGCGAGGATGGTGGCGGCGATGGGGTTGGCGGAAGCCACGCCAATGGAACCGGTGTCCTCTGCAAAGATCACCGGGGCTAACAAAGCCCGCGCCAGCTTGTGAAGATGATCGAAGGACTTGTAAAAGGCGGATGGGGCAATGAGACTGCCGCCAAATGGGATCAACAACGGGGGTGGATTGTAGATGGAGGCGAGGCGACTGCCCAGCGCGTGAATGGTTTTTTCAAAGGCTTCTCCCTGATGCACCTGAACCCGCGCAATGGCTTCCATCAGATCAAGCGGCAACCCTTGCGCTTGCGCCATGCGCACAGCCTCCATGGCATGCGACACATCGGCTTTGCTGGCGGCGCGGGTGTCGACCAGCGCCTCGGCGGTTTGTTCGTGGCAGGCTTCCACCAATTCATCAATGTCGCTCTGCGACAACGCTTGCGAAGGAGCCTGCACGGAATGTCTGAAAATGGCGGTTTGCATAAGGAATTCAGTGGGTTGGTTTGCACGCCGGGCTGCCGCGATAATCTGTTAGCCAGCCTCTATGACCCACCCGGCGCTGTGCCTGTATACAGCTTGTGATATATCTATCAAACAGATCAAAGCCGTTATAAATCGATATACCAGGAACTATCGGAAAGTGCGTGACTGACACATTCACAAGCGGATGGCACCCTATGCATTTTGAAACAACCGAATAGTTATACTTTGATATATTCGTATTGCCTAATCATATGGCATCCCCGGGCACGGTGTCTGTTACCGCCGGATGGCGCGTTTGAAGCATCCGGGCGCTCAGCGGGCGATATCGCGCAGGCTGGCCTTGAGTTCGGCCGGCCATTTGAGGGCGTCGATGGTTTTGGGTTGCGCCCAGACCGGGGCGATTTCCAGCAGGTTGTGGAAATGGGTGGCGGCATCATCCGGAAAACCGGCTTGGGCGGCGGCCACCGCCAACAGCAGATAGGCGTTTTCCCGCTTGTCGTCAGGGAAGCCAATGCGCAGACCCGCCAGCAGAAATTGATAGGCCTGCCCGTAGTTGGTTGTCAGAATGGCAATCCACCCGGCGCGCAGGGCGAAGCCGGCGTCATTGGGAAACCGGTTGATCCCGGTGGTTAGAATTTCCACGGCCTGGTTGGGCTCGCCGATTTCAAAGGCGGTGTAGGCGGCTTCGGCGTAATCGCCGACTTCATGGGTGGCAACGGGGTGCTCGGTGAGCAGGGTGACCCAACGCGCCCTGGCGTTTTTGTAATCGGCGAGGCGGGTGAGGGCGAGGGCTTCGGCACGCAGACAAGGCTCGGGCTGGGCACCGAGGGCACGGGCATGACTGGCTAGCTGAAAGGAGGCGGTGGCGTTTGCCGCGACATCCGCAAAGGCAAGCGCCGCTTTGAGGCAATAATCAGCCAGGCGCTTGCGCCCGATGATGCCACGGGTGGCCGGGTCTAGCAACCTGGCGGCGAGCGCGGCGCGGGCGTCGGCAGTGGCCTCGGCACTCACTTGATAGTCAGCGAGGGCCTCCTTGAGGACTTGCAGGTGGGCGGCATAACAGGAGGAAAAATCCTCTTGTTCCCAGCCGTTCCAGTCTTCGGTGAGACGGATTTTGTCATAGTCGGGGAATTCATCCGGCCAGAGGGAAATGGCGTCGGCCTTGCGTTGTTGCAACCAGGCAACCCGCGATTTGGCCAATACCCGTAACAACGGCGGCAGGTCGGTGGCGGACTCGACACAGGCGTCGATCCACTCCGGGCATGCGCTGTCCATGGCGAGGGCCAGCGCACTGGCTGCGGCCGGTCCTTTGCCAGCGACGGCATGAATCGCCTGGGGAATGAGGGCGGCATCGGGGCTGCGGAAGGCCTCGCGGATGCGGATTTGGGCGAGCCATGGCGAGGCATCGTCGGCGCGGGGGCTTTGGCCGACAGCCTGAGGGTCGGAGTGGAGGTCCATCGCCTCGGTTAGATCCTGGTGCCAGCGGCTGTCGCCCAGTGCGCGCGTGAGTTCCAACAGGCGGGGCCACGATGCGGCCGAGGCATCGGAGTTGGCGAGTCTGTCCCACAGCGGCAGCAAGGCGGCGGCAGGCGCCTCGCGGTAAAGCGTGGCTTTGAGTTCCGCGAGGGGGATGGCAAAGTCGAGCCCGGGCAGCAAGTGGGCCGCTTGCTGTGGTTGGAGTTTGTCTAGCAGCTCGAGGCGTTGCCGGGCGTTGAGGCGGCTGGGATTGCCGCTGACCTCATCGATGCGGACGCCGCAGAGCACTGCGGCGAGAACCCCGAGCGCGGCTAAATCAAGCGGTGCGGAGGATTGTGCGGTGGACCCGGGCAGCGACAGCAACCGGTGCATGACCACGTTGCCTGTGGCATCGCCCATGATCACCTGGCCCGGACCAAATGCCACCGCAGTGATGGGTGCCTCGCTGTGAATCGGCGCATGCGGGGAACTCCAAAACCTCAGATCCTTCCTATCAATGCGGATAGGCGGAGGACTTTCGGGGGTGCCGTGGTCACGCAGCAGTCCGCTCCACACCGATGGTTGGCGACTCCATGGGAACCCCCGCATCCACGACGCAAAGACGGCGTCTTGGGTGTTAGACCGGGCACCGGCCTCGATCCGCGGGGCGGCGGTTTCCGGCTCGCTGCTGATTTGATAGAACAAGCGCCTGGGAATGCGATCGGGCTCTTGATCCAGCAAAGCCAAAAACCCGTCTCCGGCCGGATTAAACTGGGCGTGCAGCAAAGCCAGCGGCACGGCCGGGGGATGCCTGCGAACCGGTAGCACCGGTGACACGGGCAACTCCAACAGGGATCCATCGGCATGCACAACGCGCAGGCGGTGGGTATCGAGCTGGGCGGTTAGCGGACGCGCGGCATCACCCGTGACGGGCTCGGAACTGCAAATGACCTCACCACTGGCGGCATCACGGATTCGCCAGATGAGCCGCGGGTCACTGGCAGACACCCGGCCCGGGTGAGCAATGAGCAGGCCATTGTCAGAAAAGGCGATGACCGACTGGAGTGTTAGATTATCCGGCAGCGGTCCGATATCACAGATGGGGCGCAAGGTTTTTGCGTT
>JBILFE010000528.1:0-3464 GCA_044351705.1 Luteolibacter sp.
GCACCAAGCCGTCGGTGAAATACCGCACCCGGCAGCGCAACAACTCGGCGCGACCCAATTTCCCCTGCCGTTGTCTCTCTGCGGCGGCGGCTTCGCTGCCAATTCCCGCCCGCTTCTTTGCGCCGCCGCTACTGCCACCCGACCGCTCACGGCCGTCCTCAAACAACCAGCACCGGTACACTTCCGCCGCGCTCATGCCTTTGTCCGTGGCTGACGTGTTCCAGGCCGCCTCACCGCCATCCGCATGCCCGACCACCCCGCACAACCCGCTGCGTGCCGCCGTGCCGCCGCCCATCGCTTCCCCGTAGCCGCACCACCTATAATCCTTCGGGTCTTTCACCATGCCGGCACGCAGCGGGTTGATGTCGATATAGGCGGCCATCGTCCGCAGCGCCTCGCCGTCCTCTACCAACACGCTTTTGAAGCGCTCCATCCACAGCGTCCCGCGCCGGTTGTGGTGCTTGTTATACCACCGCGAAAACCGCTCCTTCAGCTCCTTCACAAACACCGGCAGATTGCACATCCGTCGCAGGTAACCGGCGATGAGCGCGTCCGCTTCCGCCGCCATTCCGTGCTGCCGCAGGTCCGCCAACTCCGCCCGCAGCGCCGCGATATATGCGCGCGAATACAGCAAGCGCAGGTGCTCCAGCAAGCGCGCCTCGCCGCCAGGGCCGGCGAATCGCGCCACGAACGAGTCGTGGGCCGGCACCCGGGCGAGGATATGGAAATGGTTGTCCATCACCGCGTACGTGCGGATTTCCACCCCGGCGAAGCGGGCCATGCGCCACATCAGGCGGCGCAGCGCTTCTTTTTCCGTGTCTCCAAACAAGCGTTCGCCGCCCGCCGTGCGGCTCATGATGTGATAGCTCGCCCCTTCCGCCGGGCCCACCACAATCCGCTGGCGTTTCCCTTTCCAGCCGCGTGGGAACACCCGGCCAAGGCAGGCCCCCGTCGGCAACTCAATTCGTTCCAAGGGCGAGAGCACTCGTGGCTTGGATTCCATCGTCGCATCCATTCCCTCCACCGATGCCACCGTTCCGTCAACCGCCGCACCCCCCTCCATCTCCACGCCCGCCGCCAGCGCCGCCGCTACAGGCCTTTTCTTCCCGCCGCCACCAGACCGGCAATCAGACAGGGAATTATGCACTCCCAACCCTCCCACTCCCAACCCACGATTCGGCGCGTTCATTCAACTAGGGAATCGTACTTAACTGCTGCAGTCAACTTCATAATGGCTGGCATTATGTTTATTTTATATCAATGTCAGGCAGCTAAACGCCCTGGGGCGGCGGCTCAAGGTACGAGTCGCCGCAGTGGGGCTGGCGAAATCCGTGAGATTTTCTGCGTGACTGGTACGCTAGGACTGGTAGAACCGTTGCACGAACCATATGGCGGGCAAATTAACATACCAGCAGGCTGGGGTGGACACGCGCAAGGCGGCCGCCCTGGTGGGAGACATCGGCACTCACGTGCGCCGCACACAACAATCGCGCAAGCTGTGGGGTGCCTTCGGCCTGTTTGCGGCGTGTTACGACCTGAGTGGCTACCGTGAACCGGTGATCATGACCGGGTGCGACGGGGTGGGCACCAAGCTGGAGCTTTTGCTGGAGCATGATTTACTGGAAATTGCCGGCAAGGATCTGGTGGCGATGAATGTGAATGACATTCTAACGACCGGGGGCGACCCTTTGTTGTTTCTGGATTACATCGGGATAGCGGCTCTCGACGAAGCGCGCATCACGCGCCTGATTGCGGGCATGGCGGATTACTTGGAAGCCTGCGGCTGCATTCTGGCCGGCGGGGAAACTGCGGAAATGCCTGGGATTGTGCCGCCGGGCATTATCGAGCTGTCAGGGTTTTGCATCGGTTGTGCCGAAAAATGCGCGCTGGTGGACCCGACCACCGTGGCTGTGGGCGATGTGCTCATCGGGTATGCTTCCGACAGCATTCATGCCAACGGTTGGTCGCTGGTGCGGCGGGTGCTGCGCGACCACGCCGACGAAGTGAGCCCCGCGGAATTGCACGGCTGGCTGCAACCGACGCGTCTCTATCATGATGTGGTGCGGGACTTGCGGGCGGCTGCGGTGACGCCCAAAGCGATGGCGCACATCACTGGCGGCGGCCTGCCGGAAAACCTCGAGCGCTTGTTCCGCGGCATTGGCGCGGATTTGCAAATCCCGCGCTGGGAGCTTGCCGGCATCGATAAACTCCTCTCCCACGTCGATTCGCAGGATCGTTTTCACACCTTTAACATGGGTATCGGCTGGGTCGCCATCGTGGCCGAGGCGGATGTGGCCGCCGCGCTGCAAGCCGGGCCGGGTGGCGTGGTGATGGGCCGCATGGTGCCGCAGGAAGGGGTGCGAGTGACGGTAGCGGGGGCATGAATTCACGAGTATGATCGATCCGCCGTCGTTGTGTTGCTTGCGTTTTTCCACCGTGAATGCTTTTCTCCTCCAGCCTGAATCATGAGCGATTTTCTAACACACGAATGTGGCATCGCCGCGGTGCGGTTGCGCAAGCCACTGGCGTATTATCAAGACCGCTACAGCACGAGCTTGTGGGGGCTCAACAAGTTGGTGCTGCTGATGGAAAAACAACACAACCGCGGCCAGGACGGCACGGGCATCGGATGTGTGAAACTCAACATGCCCATCGGGCAGCCATACGTGCAGCGGCGGCGTGGCATTGAGAAGGATGCGCTGGCGCAGATTTACCGCAAGGAGCTCAAGGATTTCTACAAGCTGGCGCGCAAGGGGGTGATGGATCCGAAAAACCCGGCGAGCGTCAAGACCCACTTTGATTTTGGCGGTGAGGTGCTCGTCGGTCACCTGCGCTATGGCACCAGCGGTGATTTTGACGTGGGCTCCTGCCATCCGTATTTGCGGCGCAACAATTGGCCCACCCGCACCCTCATGGTGATGGGCAATTTCAACATGACCAATGCCGCGGAGCTCAACAAGGTGCTCATTGAGCGTGGCCAGCATCCGGTGTTCGGGACGGACACGCAGACGGTGCTCGAGGAAATCGGCTATCATCTCGACGAGGCGCACACCGATCTCTACCGCCAATTGCGCGATGAGGGCATCGCCGGCCATGCCATCCCCGAGCGCATCTCCGCCGCGCTGGATGTGCCGCGCCTCATCGCCGAGTCCGCCGCCGCCTGGGACGGCGGCTACGCCATTTGCGGGGTGATCGGCAATGGCGACATGTTCGTCATGCGCGACCCGCGCGGCATCCGTCCCTGCCACATGCTGGTGACCGATGAAGTCATCGCGTTCGCCTCCGAGCGGGTGCCCTTGATGACGATTTTCGAGGTGGAAGCCGAGCAGGTGCAGGCGGTGGAACCCGGCACGGTGGTCACCATCAAGGCGGACGGGGCGATGGCCACCACCGCCTTTGCCGCAGCGCAGCGCCACACGCCATGCTCGTTTGAGCGGATTTACTTTTCGCGCGGCAATGATCCG
>JBILFE010000530.1:0-3460 GCA_044351705.1 Luteolibacter sp.
CTGCACGATATTCTGGCCGCGCAGAAGCATGATTTGCGGGGTTTTTGGCGCGATCCGCTTGAGTGTGCGCAAGCGCTCAAACGGATTTTCGCTGAGATATCGCAGACAGGAATCGATGGTTGCCCCCCCCCAGGTTTCTAGGCCGCTGAAGCCCATGTCATCAAGAATGGGCGCTGCCGGTAGCATCTGAGCTGTGCTCATGCGGGTGGCGGCGAGGGATTGGTGGCCATCGCGCAGGACGGTATTGTTGAATGTGACGGGTTGCATGATGTGATTTGAAAAAATTCGCGTTGCCCGCGGAAGGTCACCCCCCGCAAAAACAGCGCATATTTCACCCTCCGCCCTCCCCATGCAATACCAATCATTCAAGCCGCCTTGGCCAATACTGAAATTCCCTATAGGTAAGCCGTTTCGACCGGCCATCATGGCAAAAAGCGCTGCTATTTTCACGAAATTTGCAAAGAAAGAAGATTCCTTCTGGCAGTGTTGGGCGAATTGTGTATAATATCCGCGTATGACTCGCCCCGCTGAACTTACCATCGATGACAAGCGTTTTGAATTCCCCATGCTCATAGGCTCGGAGGGAGAGCTTGGCATCGATATCACCACCCTGCGCGACAAAACCGGATGCATCACGGTGGACCCCAGCTATGGCAACACCGGTGCCTGCAAGAGCGCCATCACCTTCATCGATGGCGAAAAGGGCATCCTCCAATACCGCGGCTATGACATCGCCGAACTCGCCGCCAAAAGCAGCTTCGTTGAAACCTCCTATCTGTTGATTTACGGCGAACTGCCCACCCCCACCCAGTTGGAGGCTTTCTCTAACATCCTCACCGACAACCAAATGCTCCACGAGGGCATGCGCTTCCACTTCGAAGGCTTCCCCACCTCCGCCCATCCGATGGCCATCCTCTCGGCCATGATCAATGCCGCCTCGTCCTATTATCCCAACATGGTGAGCGGAAAAAGCCGCCAGGATCGCTTCCCCCACCACGCCGCGCGCCTCATTTCCCAAGTCCGCACCATCGCCGCCTTCTCCTATCGCAAGGCCCACGGCCTGCCCGTCATCTATCCAAAATCCAAACTCAAATACACGGCGAACTTCCTCCACATGATGTTCTCCGCGCCTAACGAAGACTTCGAACTCAAACCCGAAATCGTCCGCGCCCTCGACCTCATCTTCCTGCTGCATGCCGACCACGAGCAAAACTGCTCGACCGCCACCGTGCGCATGGTGGCCTCCAGCCGCGCCAACCTTTTCGCCTCCGCCGCCGCCGGCGTGTGCGCCCTGTGGGGCCCGCTGCATGGCGGCGCCAACCAGGCCGTGCTCGAAATGCTCGAGGAAATCCACCGCGAAGGCGACGACGGCAGCAAGTTCCTCACCGAAGTCAAAAACAAGGTCGGCAACCGCCGCCTGATGGGCTTCGGCCACCGCGTGTACAAAAATTTCGACCCGCGTGCCGTCATCATCAAGGACCAATGCGACAAGGTCCTCGCCCAGCTCCACAAGTCCGACCCCTTGTTGGATATCGCCAAGAAACTTGAGGAGATCGCGCTCAACGACGACTATTTTGTCTCGCGCAAGCTCTATCCCAACGTCGATTTCTACAGCGGCATCATCATGCGTGCCATCGGCATCCCGCTGGACATGTTCACGGTGATGTTTGCCATCGGCCGCATGCCCGGCTGGATCGCCAACTTCAAGGAAGTCATGGAAGACCCCGAGAGCCGCATCGCTCGCCCCCGCCAGATCTACACCGGCCCGACGTCACGCGCCTACCTCCCCATGGAGCAGCGGGCCTGAGCCGGCCAGCGCCGGTCGGTCTCATCCCATCGCCTTTTCCATCAGCGTGTTCATGCGCCTGACGGTGTCGCGCGCATCTTCTAGCAAGCCGGCGGCGATCAGGGCGTTGTCAAACAACTGCCGGGCCACCAATTTGGCCAGCTCGGGGTTGCTGTCCTTGGCCACTGCCAGCTTGCGCAACAAGGGGTGGCGCGGGTTGATCTCGAGTTCGACTTTCACCGCGTCTTTGAAGTTCTCGTCCATCGCGCGCATCATCTGGCGCATTTGCGGGCTCATGCCATCGGCCGGCACCAGCGCGATGACCGGGCTGTCCACCAAGCGTTTGCCGGTGGCCACCGAGATGACCTGCTCGCCCAATTCCGCCTTGAGAAACTCACACACGGCCACGGTTTGGTCCGCGTCGAGCGTCTCACCTTCGGCCGCCTCATGCGCCTCCATCTCCACACCGGCATGACGTATCGAAACCAACTTTTTGCCATCAAAGGTGCCCAGCGAGTCCACCACGTATTCATCCACCGTATCGGTAAAGTAAATCACCTCAAGCCCGCGCGCCTTGAACGCCTCCAGATAGGGACTGCTCTCCAGACTCTCACGATTGGCCCCCGCCAGATAGTAGATTTCATTCTGACCGTCCTTGGCGCGGGCGACGTAATCGGCAAAGCCACACAGGTCACCCCCGTCCGTCAGTGAGGATTCAAAGCGCAGCAACTTGGCCAGCGCCTCGCGGTTAGGGTAGTCGGTCGCCACCCCCTCTTTGAAGAAGCGGTCAAACTTGCGGTAAAAAACCCGGTATTTCTCCGGATCCGCGGCCGCCTCCTTTTCGAACATTTTGATCACGCGCTTACTGATCACACTGTTGAGTTTGCGCACCAGCGCGCTGTCCTGCATGGTCTCGCGTGAAATATTCAAGGGCAAATCCGCGCTGTCAACCACCCCCTTCATGAACCGCAACCACTCCGGCAGCAATCCCTTCGGCTCCGCATCGATCAACACCTTGCGGCAATAGAGTGAAACCGCGCACTCGATCTTGCCGAAGCCCATCCGCTCCGGGTTTTCACTTGGCGCAAACACCAGGGCATTGATCGCCAGCGGCGCATCCGCGCTGAAATGCAGGCGATACAACGGCTCATCAAACGCCTTGCCGGAAAATTGATAGAACGCCTTGTACTCCTCGTCGGTGATCTCCGCCTTGTTTTTCAACCACAATGCCTCCACCTCGTTGACCCGCTTGCCATTGAGAAAAATCGGAAACCCCACGAAGTTGCTGTACGTTTCGATCAAGTGCCTGACCCGCTGCTCAGTGGCATACTCCGCCTGATCCGGCTTCAAATGCAGCACGATCTTGACTCCGCGCGCCTGCCCCGCCACCGCCTCAATATCATACCCGCTCACCCCGTCGCTGGACCACACCAGTTCCTCACCGTCCGAGCGCCAACTCCGGGTGTGCACCTTGACCTCGTCGGCCACCATGAATGCGGAATAAAATCCCACCCCAAACTGCCCGATCATCTTGCCGGGAGCGCCGCCACCTTCCTTGACCATCTCTAAAAACGCCTTCGTCCCCGAGTGCGCGATCATCCCCAGGTTTTTCACCAATTCCTCCCGCGTCATCCCGCAGCCGTGGTCTGCCAGGGTGAGCGTCCCGGCCGCTTC
>JBILFE010000529.1:0-3460 GCA_044351705.1 Luteolibacter sp.
GCCGCGGGTCACTGGCAGACACCCGGCCCGGGTGAGCAATGAGCAGGCCATTGTCAGAAAAGGCGATGACCGACTGGAGTGTTAGATTATCCGGCAGCGGTCCGATATCACAGATGGGGCGCAAGGATTTTGCGTTGCAAAGCAGGGTGACGGCACTGGGTCCGCTGCCGCGTTGGATGATGATGGCGTGTGGGTTGTGCCCGACAACGAGGCAACGCGTGGCGGTGTTACGGGCGGGAAAGAGCACACTTTCCATCAGCAACGCCTGCGTATCCCACCGCACCGTGGTGTTGAACCCCTCAGGAATGTTTTCAGCGAGGCTGACCCATAACGATGATGGCGGGCTGAAAGCGAGATGTTCAACCGGCAATTGATGGCTGATGGTGGCGACGGGGATGCTCCACACCGTCGTTGTCAGGATGCTGCGCAGCAGCGCCTCCGCCTCGCCGCAAGATGGGTCCACCTTGAGGGCGGCAACGAGCAGCGCAAGGGCTTGGTCCTGGCTGTGGTTATCAAGGCTGGTCTTGGCGGCGTCCAGACGCGCCGCGGCAAGGCCGCGTGCCAAGGGCGAAGTGACCGCGGCAGGTGCGAGGCGTGACTCAACGGCTTGTTGTTTGTTGCAGGCGCTGAGAGCCACCGCGATGAGCGCCACGGGCAGCAGACGGCGAGGGAAATCCAGCAGTTGCGCGCGACGGAGGCCGCGGCGATGGCGGGCAGGGTGATTATTCATCGGCGGAGGTTTGGGCCGGTTGGTGATTGAAGATGCTCTTGGTGGCATCAATTCCGAGTTTGGCTTCGAGGGCATTCAAGACCCTCGCCACGCCGTAAAGCGGGAAGCAGTCATTGCCACGCAACCAGTATCTGGAGAGGCATTCGTAGGCACTATCAGCGGAGCCGAAGATATCGAGTGCGAAGTCCTCCAAATTGCGCTGCGCCGGGGTGGCATGGGCTTCAAGGACAAAGTAAACGCACTGCAGGGTGGGCGTGCGGTTGGATGGCGTCTGATAGAGCGAGCGCGCGAGGCTGAGCGCCTCGGCCTCGCGGGCCGGGACACGAGCCAGCGCGTAGAGTTGGAAGCGGCGGACTTTGGGCAGCGCCTCACCGGAATCCGCCGCGGCCTGGTAGGCCGCCGCCGCCGCGGCAAAGGTGGCATCCGGATCCCTGAAGGCCTGGAATTTGTTCCGATCGGTGAGCAGAAAGCCCAGGTACTCGTTGAGTTTGGCATCGCCCGGGTTGTTGCGAATGCCACGTTCGAGAAACGCGCGGCCCCTCAGAATCGCGGCGCGCCAGGCCGCCGTGCGGCGCAATGGAGGCAGGTCGGCATCATACTGGTAGTAGGCCGCCGCGTTGTAGGCCTGATGCCAAGCGCCGGTTTCCCAATAGAAGTCGGTGCGCGGTGCCAGATCCACCATGGTGTCGAAGATTTCCGCGACATCATCCCAGCGGCGCTCGGAGAAAAACGTGAGCCAGCGCAAGTTGAGAAAGGTGGCCACCAGCGTGCGCAAGCCGCCAAGCGCCACGGCCGCGCTGGTTTGGCCGATTTTATCGCGGGTATCGATGGCCAACGGTGGCGGGAACAGGCCGGCCGCACGCAACTCGCCGGTGAGCGCCACTTCGCATGGCATGCGCGCGATGCCGGCCGCGAGCACGGCAAAAAACAGGATCAGGGGTCGGCGCCAGAGGTTCACGGGATTAAAACTCCTTTTCAGCGAAGATATACCAGGACGCAATGATATAAAAAACCGCGTAGAACACCCCGATTGCGCTGAGTTTAACCAAAATGACCAGCGGCATGACCTGCCCTTCGATCACCGCGTCAATCACATTGAAAAGCTGGAAATCCGGCAGGATCAGGGAAATCAACAAGGCAACCACGCGGGTCAGCATGCCACTGGCCCCTGCTGCGGAGTCGAGGAAAACGCCGCGTGCATCCGCCTGGAAATGTCCGGCGAAGTACACCACGAAACTGATGATGGAAGTGAACAGGGTGCTCGACGCGAAGGTGGAAACAAGCAATGCCAGCGATGCCATGATCGAGGCGCGCAAAAACACCGCGAACACGGCCCCTTGCAACGACCAGTTAGGCCCGTGGCTGAGCAACTCCGCGCGCTGCGCGGCAACCTCGGCCGGCGACCAACCGCGGGCATGAGCGAAGTCCATGAGTTGACCTAGCAAAATCGAGGTGCGGACATGCAGCACCGCGGTCATCAGCAAATCCATCATGGCCAGCGAGACCAGCAACAGCAGCAGCACACCTAACAACTTACCCGCCAGATAATCCAGCCGCGGCACCGGCTTGGCCAGGATGGTGTAGAGCGTGCGGTCCTCAATATCCTTGGGCAGCAGCAGGGCGGTGGCCACAATCGCCAACACCACGGAAAACAAAGTCATGGAGCCAAGCGACCAGCTCATGATCGAACGCAGGATGTTGATGCCGGACATTTCGGGTCCGGCATGTTGTGGCAGATCAAACAAATTGCTGCCGATGATGATGACCGCAAACACCGCGAGGAAGTAAAACACCTTCATCCTCACCAGTTGGGTGAACGCGTGGAGCGCGATCACCGAGATCCGACCGCAATGCGATCCATTGTTGGAACGGGTGACGCTGGCAGGGCTCTGGCTCATGACGGGTCACTGAGGGTTGCGCGCAGAAACAGGCGCTCCAGGGTGGTGCGCGGCCTGCCGGTGCGCACTAACGAGGCTCCCGGGCTGGCGCTGATGAGGGCGGTGATTTGAGCGATCAATTCCGGGCTGGCATCGCGCAGGATGATTTCCGTTTGATCCTCAATGGCTATCAAATCTTCCAAACGGCCTTCCCTAACCATCTTGCCTTGGAAAATGATGCCCACGCGGTCGCAAACTTCCTGCACCTGTTCCAGCAGGTGGGAACATAGGAACACGGTGATGCCGCGTTCCCGCAGTTTGAAGATCAAATCGCGAATCTGGCGCGAGCCGAGCGGATCCACCCCGGCGGTCGGTTCATCAAGGATGACCAAGCGCGGGTCCTGAACCAATGCCTGGGCCAATCCGATGCGCTGCAACATCCCCTTCGAGTAGGTGCCGACCCGGCGGTCCCGCGCGGCTTCCAAGTCCACCAGCGCTAACAAGTCAGCCACCCGCTCCGCCAACACCCGGCCGCGCATGCCGCACAACCTGCCGTAAAATCGCAACGTCTCCGCGCCGCTCAGATGCTTGTAAAAATACGGGTTTTCCGGCAGGAAGCCGACCGCACGGCGGGAATCCACCACGAGGGAGTCCTGGCCGAAAATCGCGCAACTCCCGGCGCTGGGGGCGACCAGGCCGAGCAGCGCCTTCATGATGGTGGATTTTCCAGATCCGTTAGGGCCGATCAGGCCATAGACCTCGCCGGGCGCGATGCGGATGGAGACCCCATCGACGGCACGCAACAACTGCCGGCGCAAGGACGTCTTGAAATCCTTCACCAAGCCACAAATTT
>JBILFE010000029.1:0-12135 GCA_044351705.1 Luteolibacter sp.
AACGGCGGTAGACGGGTGCCATCCGGAATGGAAAAAGTCTTGTAGCGCGAGGTGTTGCCTTTTTCCAACGTCACCTGCGATTTCGATAGACCGAGCGCTTTGGCCAGAAACTCACGCAGTGCCGCATTCGCCTTGCCATCCAGTGGCGGCGCCGCGATGCGCACCCGCAGCACCCGCCCTACCTGCGGGTCGTCCTCCCAGCCGACGATTTCGCTGGTGCGGGCATTGGGCGTGGCGCGGACGTGGAGTTTGTTACTGGGCTTTGGCATCGAGTTTGCGCAGCCACACGTTGCGAAAGCGCACCGGATTGCCGTGGTCTTGCAGATAGAGCGGTCCCTTCTCGGCGTAGCCGTTGAGCGGTGCCGCGGTGGTGGCTTGTTCACCCACGGGGATATGGTCCTGGATCAGCACCCCGTTGTGCAGCACGGTGTAGGACCCCGGTTGCACCTTGCCATCCGCGAGCCGCTTGGGCGCGTGAAAGATGATGTCATACACCTGCCACTCACCGGGCTTGCGGCAGGCGTTGACCAATGGCGCGTTGTGCCCGTAAAACGCACCGCACTGGCCGTTCGGATAGGTTTTGTTGTTGTAGCAATCCAGCACCTGGATCTCGTAGCGTCCCATCAGATAGACACCGCTGTTGCCGCGGCCCTGGCCCTCGCCTTGCGGCACGGTCGGCGACGCCCATTCCACGTGCAACTGGCAATCGGCGAATTCCTCCTTGGAGAAGATGCCTCCCGGCGGGGTGCTTTGCACCGCGCCGTCATCAATCTTCCATTTGGGTTCGGCACTGCGCTCGCCGCGGAACTTTGATAGATCCTTGCCATCAAACAACACGATGGCATCCGATGGCGCGCCGCCGGGCACGCCGGGATCGACCACCGGCGGCTGCGGCTCGTCCTTGGGGCCGGCGCCAAGCAGAGACACCATCGAAAACGGTAACAGGCAAAGCACGACGAGTTTTTGAATCTTGGACATGGCGGGATGGATGCGGGGTGACTTGTTCATGGAGGATGGCAATTGGGAGGTCGGGCTTGAGGTTAGGGTTTGCCCGCGCGGAAGCAAGCGCGAAGTGCCCGCGCAATAATATCTGTCGAGGCAACTGAGATGGATTGTAGCGGCGCTCTGTGAGCGCCGTCTGGGTTGTAGCGGCGCTCTGTGAGCGCCGTAGGGTTGTAGCGGCGCTCTGTGAGCGCCGATGTCCATGAGATGCGCTACGCATTCGCCATCGGCGGTGATAGACGCGCCGCTACAAGGGGACAGATATTCTTGCGCGGCTCCCAAGTGCGGCCGCGCGACTCAACAAGCCTATTTTTTCCGGTCAAAGTAGGCTTCGATTTCCTCGAGTGTCTTGCCCTTGGTTTCCGGCAGGAAAAACGCGGCGGTTAGGAAGTAAACCACGGTGCATGCGGCCCAGAACAGGAACATCGCGAAGTAGCCGTGGTTACCCACCACCGGCAGAAACACCGCCGCGATCGCTGTGGACACCCCTTGGTTCACCAGCAGGGCAATGCCCATGCCGGCAGAGCGAATCCGCGTCGGCATCAACTCGGACAACGCCAACCACACGCACACCCCCGGCCCAACCGAGAACGAAGCAATGAAGAGGGCAAGACAGATGGCGGCGAGGATGCCGTTTTGCTTGCCGGGAATCGGTCCGATCTTGGCACGTTTGATCTCCAGCGGCTTGCCCGCGTTCTCCTTGTCCTTGGCATCCGGGGCGATGGTCAGAACCTGGCTTTGCTTGATCTTGAGCGCATCCGCCAGCGTGCCCCGCTCTTGCTGGCTGAGCTTGCCGAGCACCTGCTGAGCTTGGTCCACCACCGCCTTGTCCTCGGCGCTGAGTGCATCGAGGCCCTTGGCCTTGAGACCCTTGGCACGATCTAACAACGAAACCTCCGCCGCAGCCAGCTTGCCGCGAATCTCCTCTGCGGCCGCGAGGACTTTGCTGGATTCCGCGGTCGGCATGAAGGCGGTGGAGACCTGTTGTTTGTTGCCGTAATTGGACAACACGCTGATTTGCACCGCTTCCCCCGCCGGTTGGTGGGAGAAGGTCACCTGCGTGATGTCCAGCTCCAACTTGTTGTCCTTGATCATGGCGAGCACTTCCTGATCCACATCCTGGCGCTTGGATTCCACGCTGTAAAACACCCCGGCCAATGCCACCAGCGAGATGATGATGCCGGAGGTGCCGAGTTTAAGCAGGAACGTGCGCCCCTTGCGCTCCACCAGCAACACCGCCACAATGGTGATCACACAGTTGAGGATCTTAATCGCCGTTCCGCTGTTAGATGCAGCCAGCGCATCCATGCCGGCTTGCTGCAGGATCGTGGTCATGAACTGCAGAATCGAATTGATCCCGGTCGCCTGCGTGCAACCCAGAATGACGCAAGCCAACACAAACGGAATGACATACTTGCGGGCGGTGAAGATCTCCCCCATCGAGGTGATGAAACCGGTTTGCGGTTTGGAGTGTTCATGCGCCAGGGAATCGGCCATTTCCTGCATCTCCAAATCCGCCTCCGCAGGGGTGCGGGATTTCAACAGCGCCGCCCGCGCCGCCTCCGGCCTGCCGCGCCGGAACAACCACCGCGGCGACTCGCTGACCAGAAAGCTGCCTATCAAAAACACCAATCCCGGATACACCACCGTTAGAAACATGCCACGCCAGGCCTGGTCCGCCACTTGCAGAACCGCCTCTTGGTTGCTGCCCGCCGCCTCTGTGGCCGCCTCCGCATTGCCAATGAAATAACGCCCGACAAACGCTGCGAGCACAATCCCAAAGGTGAGCATGAACTGGAAAATGGCGGTGCCGGACCCGCGGCTGCGCGCCACCAGCGATTCGGCCAGGAACAAGGGCACCACCACCGCGATGACCCCGCCGCTCATCCCTTGCAACAAGCGCCCGCACATCAGCGGCACATAACTTTGACCGGTGAAAATAATCCCCACGCTGGCCACAAACATCAGCGCACTCACGATCATCATCTTTTTCCGCCCCAGCCAATCCGCCAGCAATCCCGCGATCACCGAGCCAAACAACGATCCCGCCAGCACCGCCGCCACAATGTAGGACGTTTGCTGCTCGGTGAGCTTGATCGCCTTGTTCAAATACGGCAACGCCGGATCGATCACCATGCCGGCGATGAACAATAAAAAATACACCGCCATGGGTTTGCCGGGCGGACGACTCGCGCTAGTTGGATATTCACTCATGCCTGTGCGGGTGCTTCCCCGCCATCCTAATGACCCCGCGCTTTGCCACAATCCCAAATTTCGGTAATGTTTGCAGCTAACCCGCCGTCCAAATCCGCGTTCAAATCGCCGTTCAACCCCCCTGCAAATCGCCCTTGCATCCGCCAGGCATCACGCATAGCCTCGGGCGCCCATGTGCCACCGAATCCCCCGAATTCTGCGCATTCCGACCGCCCTGCTGGCGGTTTTGGTGATGTCATTGGCGGGCACGCCCCTATCAAGTCAGGCCCAATCCAAGCCGCCGCTGCAGGCGGCGCAGTTTGATCCCTCCGATGTTTATTTCCAAGCCTACCTTGAAATCCGCTCTGCCGAGCAATTCGAAAAGGATGGCAACGACGTCGAAGCCCTCGCCAAATTCGAACAAGCCAACAAACTGCTAAGCTCCGTCACCACCTACTATCCGAAATGGAAGCCGGACATGGTGGCCGGACGCGTGGCCAGAACCCGCGAAGCCCTCGACCAAACCCGCCCCAAAGCCGAGGCCAAACGCAAGAAGGATCAGAGCGTCATCGCCGAACTCGAAGGCGGCGTGAAAAACCCCGCCCTGCCGCTCAATCCGCCGCGCGACGCGCCTCCCCCTAACATCCTCAAGGTGGATCCCTTGGTCGAACGCCGCCTCAAGGACAACGACGCCGAAGTCGAACGCCTGCGCAAACTCCTCCAAGATGCCATGACGCCGCCGGCTGAAGTCGCCCGCAACGCCCAACGCATCCGCGACCTCGAAATCCAACGCGACACCCTCAAGGAACAACTCACCGCCGCCGTGGCCAACGCCGAAAACCTCCGCGCCCGCCTCGCCAAAGCCCCGGTCGAAAGCGAGGTGGTCGGCCTCACCCAGCGCATCGACAAACTCGAACAAGAACGCCAGGCCATGGCCATGGCCCTCACCCAAAGCCGCACCGAACAAACCCAGGCGCTCTCTAAAATCGCCATCATCGAAGCCGACCGCAAGGTCGTGGCGCAACGCGCCGCCGACCTCCAACGCAACCTCGAACTCCAGCGCAAAACCGCCAATGATACCGTCGCCGGCATGCGCTCCCAACTCCAGGCGCTCCAAGACGCCCTGACCCAGAAAGCCCGCGACATCGCCACCGCCAGCGAACAAATCAGCGGCCTCAAACAACAACTCCAACAAAGCCACGACGCCTTCGCCCAACTCCGCGATGAACGCGACTCCCTCGTCGCCGAACGCGACCAAATGAAAGCAGTCCTCAAGCTCAACGAGGCCGGTCGCATGCAGGACCTCATCGATCAAAACATGAACCTCGCCAAAAAATTGCGCGAAGCTAACAACAAAGTCGACATCCTCAACCGCGATAACAACACCACCAAGGACGACTTCACCGACGCCCTGCGCGACCTCGCCGTCGCCAAATATCAAATCAACCGTCTCAACCAAGAACGGCGCGCCCAGGACAAGCGCGTTAGCGAGCTGGAAAGCCGCCTCAAGCGCGAGCAGGCGGCCCTGGCCGACAACCCGGCCGCCACGGACCCGGCCGAGGTCGAAACCTTGCGCAACATCATCAAACGCCAACTCCTCACCCAGGAACGCCGCCGCCAAGCCAACAAAATCCTCGTCGAAGCCGCCAAACAACTGGGTGACGCCAACCCGGATGTCGGCGATGCCATCAAGCTGCTCGAAGGCGATGAAATCGCCCTCACTCCCAATGAACAACGCCTCATCGCCGAGCGCGCCGATGTCGAACTCATCTCCCCCGTGGCCCAAAGCCCGGAAATCGTCGCGCAACGCAACATCCATCTCAACAAGAACATCGAGAGCTACGACCGCGCCGCGACCAAAGCCTTTGCCTCCGACCGGCTCCTGCCCGCGCGTGAACTCTATCAACTCATCCTCGAGGATCACCCCGGCCACGTCGCCTCACTGTGCAAACTCGGCGTCGTCAATCTCCGCCTCAACCTGCCGGCCGTCGCCGCGGAAACCTTCCGCCGCGCCGTGGAACTCGATGAAAACAATCCCTTTGCCCACCGCATGTTCGGCTTCGCCCTGATGACCCTCGGCGACCTCAGCGGTGCCGAACAAGCCGTCCGCCGCAGCGTCAGTCTCGCCCCCAACGATGCCAAAAGCCAGAACCTGCTGGCCACCATCACCTACCGCCTTGGCCGCCCCAAGGAATCCGAATCGCTTTACAAGGCCGCGATCGAAGCCGACCCCATTCCTAACGAGCCGTACTTCAATCTGGCGCTCCTCTGCGCCCGCAGCAACCGCTTCGAAGCCGCCCGCAATTATTACCAGCAAGCGCTTGAACGCGGGGCACTGCCGGATCCAAAACTCTACCAACTCATCAACACCCACTGAAATCAAATCGTTTTGTTAGTTTCCTGACAACCTCACCGCCGCCCATGCCACGTCCTGTTCTGCTGCTGTCGTGCCTGCTTGTCGCTTCCTGCGCCAAGGACCACTCCGCGACGCCGGCAGCGACACCAAGCCGGCAAACCATGTCTGAAAAATTCAACGGGCCACCGATCAAACAAAACGCGGACGGCAAATGGTCCAACGATGTGGAAAAAGCCAGCGCCTTCGATAGCAAGCGGAAATCCCCGTATTTTGTCGAAAAATCCACCGTCGCCAAGGCATACAAGACCGGCGAATACACCAAGACCACGTGGTGGGGGAAAAAGGACGTGGCCAAACCGTCCTACGCCGGCAACACCGATGGCACAAGCTTCCAAATCAGCTCCCGCTTCCAAGGCGCCGGGGCTAACGAAGCCACCACCCCCGCCAAAACCTACGCTCCCTATCAAACCGGAACCTACCAAACCACTGCCGCCCGCGAAGGGGCCGTCAAACATCTTGACAAAACCACCGACGCCGAGACCGACAACCGCCGCCGCGTGTTCCCTGATCCCGAAATCAGTGACTGGAAACAACAACGCGCGCTGGATGTGAAAACCACCAAAAGCATCCTCGGCCACGATTGACACAGCGAGCCATACAACTGGATGGGTTGCGGGCCTTTGCGATGCTCGGCGTGGCTTGGTTCCATTGGACACCGCCCACTTGGCAAGGCCCATTCCCGTTTCCCATCGGCATCTATTTTTTCTTCGTCCTGACCGGATTCCTCATCACCGGCGGCTTGCTGCGCGACCGCGACCGCGGTGAATCGTCCGCCGCCCCATGGCGCGCGGCCGCTCTCAAAAACTTTTTGTTTCGCCGCGGGCTGCGCATTCTCGCCCCGTACTATGCGGCCATGATGCTCGGTTGGATTTTCCGGGCGCAGGACTTGAGCCATGCCCCGTGGTGGTACCTGCTGCATCTATCCAACTGGCACATGGCCATGCACGGCTGGGCCGACTTCACCGCCCATTTCTGGACCCTGGCCGTGCAACAACAATTCTACGTCATCTGGCCGCTGGTGATTTGGTGGCTGCCGCGCCGCATGCTGGCCCCGGCCATGCTGCTTGGCGTCGCCCTCGCCCCGCTCACGCGCCTGCTCACCCCGTGGCTGGAGCAGGGGTTTGTCATTCCCAGCATCATCACACCCAACCTGTTTGATTACCTCGGGCTCGGCTCCCTGCTGGCGCTCGCCGTGCATCGCGGCATGCCGCTGGACCACAAGGGACTGCGCCGCATCTCCCTGCTCTGCGCCGCTGCCTACGCCACCCTCTATTGTGGCAAACTCGCCGGCCACAACCTGCCGGGCATCTTCCCTGTCTATCAAACTTTGCTGGCCGTCGCCTGCTGCGGACTCGTCGCCGCCGCCGCGGTCGGCTTCACCGGCTGGCGACAAACCGTCCTCACAAACCCGGCGATCCAACACATCGGCCGGCTTTCATACAGCCTCTATCTATTTCATAACTTCGCCCCGGTTATGGACTCGGTGCTGAGCTTCTGCCGGCTCGACTGGGCCTTCCACGGCCCCGGCATGCTGGTGCGCCTGGCCGTCCTGGCGCTGTTTTCCTGGGCCATCGCCTGGCTGAGCTGGCGCTTCATTGAAACCCCCCTCTCCAAACTCAAATCCAGCCTCGCGCCCGCAGCCTGAGCCTAACCGAAATTGAACATCACCTGCGGACTCTCCCTCACCACCCTCTTGGAGCTCTTCTTCTCAGATTTCTGATCGGCCTCAGGTGCCACCGCATCGGCCGCGGGTGGCAACACCGGCTGATAAGCGTCCGCCGCCGGCAGCGCCGCCTGAACGTCGATGTCGGCCCTGCGCTCAATCGCAGCGTCCATTCCCGCCGCGCCCGGCAACTCCAAATCAGTCTGCCGGCCGCTCACCCCGTCCCGTAACCCCGCCACGGCAAATCCGAGCAAACGGGCCACTCCCGCCTCCATGTCCGGCGTCCCGGCCGTCCCTTGCGACACTCGCTCCACGGTCTCCCCGTGAATCAACAGGTGAATCATCGCCCCCACCACAAAGTGCAAGCGCCATAACAACTCTTCCTCCTTCAAGCTCGGCAAAGACATGCCAAGCGCTCGTATGAAACGCTCGATCACGACCCGCACTTGAGCCTCTACGCCTGCCGGCAGCGTTTCGTTGGGCATGCTGAAAATCCTGCCGACCAGCTTGAAATACAATGCTTCCGACAAGTCGGATGTGCCCGTCCGGGTGATGAGTGGCCGCACGAAGGCATCGATGACTTCCTCGACCGGCACCGCTTGCCCCACCCAATTGCGCTCCACAGCTTCCAACCCGGCCAGCCGCGCCTCATTCACCGGTGTCAGATAACGCGTCATCACCACCGCCACCAAATCATCGCGACTGCCAAAATGGTAATTCACCGCCGCCACATTGCTCCCTGCTGCCTGCGTAATGTCCCGCACCGATACCACATCAAAACCATTTGCCGCAAACAACTTTTCCGCTGCCTCGACCAATTTGAGTTTCGGCCCACTGTCTGGAACAATCATTCGGTTCATATGCCAAGGCAGTCTCCAATTTTCCTAGCGGCCGTGTCAAACAAATGATTCAAGTGTCTCTCGAATATCCCCTAGGAGTTATATATCAAAGACTTACCAATGAATTTACGGATAATCAATCGGCATGGGCGTGGGGATGAATGGATCCATCCCGGATCACCAAGGTGCGATCCCCGAACTTGGCGAGGTGATGGTCATGGGTGACGACGACCAAGGTGACGTCGTGCTCGGTGGCCAGATCCAACAAAATTTTCATCACCTCGCTGCTGTTTTTGGAATCGAGATTGCCGGTGGGCTCGTCGGCAAAGAGCACCTTGGGTTCATTGACGATGGCCCTGGCAATGGCGACGCGCTGTTGTTCACCGCCGGATAGCTCCGCGGGGAGGTGTTCGGCGCGATCGGCCAAACCCACCCGTGCGAGCGCATGCATCGCGGCCGCCGTGGCATCGCGGCCGGCGATGGCTCCTGGGACCGCGACATTTTCCAGTGCGGTCAATTCGGGCAGCAGATGATAGTTCTGAAAGACGTAACCGATGAGGGCGTTGCGGAAGCGGGCCTGCTCGCGGCGGCCGAGGGCGTAGAGGTCGGAACCATTGATATGGACGCTGCCGCGCTCGGGGCGCTCCAGGCCGGCGAGGGTGTAGAGCAGGGTGGTTTTGCCCGCGCCGCTCGGGCCGCAGAGGAACAAGCGTTCGCCGCGATGGATGCACAAGTCGATGCCATGGAGAACCTCAATGGATTTATTGCCAATCCGGTAGCTGCGGTGGACGTCCACCGTTTCGATCATCACGTCGCTCATGCCGGCGAGCCTGTCGCATGCGGCCCTCCCGTGCAAGCGTCGGAGTTGGAAAATTGTCTGGCGCTTGGATGCGGCCGCATGTCTGGATTAGCGGTTGGTGGCAGAGTTGGTGCCGGACAAAAAAAGTTAAAGCCCATGTTCAAGCGCGAAGCCAAGGCAGGGACCTTTCTCCGAAAGGTCCGGCGGATGGCGGGTCAAGGTTCTTGGAAGCTCGGTCCGTTCCGAACGGGTGCCACGCTGCCAACCGGACCTTTCGGAGAAAGGTCCCTGCCTGAGACCACCATTGCCGGTGACTGACCCCACCCGATCACTTGGCTTTGGGGATGAGGGCGAAGGCGTCGTGCCGTTTGGCCAACGCCTGGTCGAAGGTGGCCAGCTTGGTGCAACCGCCATCCTGGCAGCAGGCGGCGATCAGTTCGTCTGATAGATCGGCGCCTCGCAAGACCGCGTGCAGCGCGGCACGCAGCCGGTCCTCATTTTCAAACGCGAGATTGTGAATGCTGAGCAAACGGAAAAACGCCGCCGCCACTTCGCCCGCCGTCCATTGATAGAGGCTGGTCAGGACCCAATCCACCTCCACCAGCACCAGGTCGGGCACGAAGAAAGCCGCCCCTTTGCGGGTGAGCATGTGCATGACGGCCCGGCATTGGGCCGCGTCGTCCTGCGTCAAGTAACGCACAAGAATGTTGGTATCCAAGCCGGTCATTGGCCTGCCTGGTTGAATTTCCGCGCGGCTGTTGACCTGACCGCCGCTTGCATTTCCGCCAGCGTGGCGGAACGGGTCGGTTTCTGCAGCGGAAAAGTGGCGGCCAGCCCTGCAAAGGTGGCCGACTTGGCGGTCAATCGCACGCTGCCATCGGGCTCCAGCTCGTAGCAGAGCACTGCGGACGGCTTGACGCCCAAGGCCGCAACGATGGCTTTGGGAATCGTGGTTTGGTTTTTCGACGTCAGCGTGGAAGTGTGGCCCATGCAAGGAAAGTCCTACCATTCCGTGATCTTGTCAAGAAACAATGCGAACGCGCAAGATCCTTACATCAGCTTTTTGCCTCGAGCATTCAACCCGATTCCGAAGTTTAGTTTGTGATATCGGTTAGATGAAACCACGGATTACACGGATTTACGGATTGAAATAGGTTTCATTTACAACTTCTCCGATGTTGCAAATGGTGAAAAAATCCCATTCAAAAAAATCCGTAAAATCCGCGTAATCCGTGGTTTCCATCCCCATTGTAGGAATTCAACTTCGGAGTTCGGGTTCAAGCTGAATCGGGCGGCATTGGGAGCCGGCGTCACAAGCGTCGCGCGGTGAGGGCGAGGAAGAGAGGGAACTCTTGGGCGGCGCGGTGTTCGGCCTTGCTGAAGGGGCCCACCTGGGAGCGGCGGTGGCTGTAGAGTTCCTCGCAGGCGGTGACGGCTAGCCCGCCGCTGCCGATGGCAGTAAGCAACCCGGCCAGCGGTCGGTGATGGAAAGTGGTTTGTTCGCCGGAGGCTTTGCCGGGATGAGTGGTGATGGCAATGTCGCGCGGCGTGCCATAGGCATCCAGCCGCCGGTATTGGATTTTCTGATCCGCATCCCAGCCCCAATGGCTTTGCCGCGGAATCCGGAAACACGGGTGCATCATCACCACCACCGCCCGCCCGCCCGGCTTGAGCGCGCGGGAAATGTTAGTAAACAACGCCACCGCATCCGCCACATCGTGCACCGCCATCACACAGGTGGCCGCATCATGGCTGCCATCCGCCCACGCCCCCGGCGCACAGGCGTCCGCCGTGAAAAGCGTAACCCGCCGCTCCGCGCCATGGCGTGCCTTGGCCGCAGCGATGAGCCGCGGGCTGGCATCAATGCCGGTCACCTTCCCCACTTTGGCATCCAACAACGGCTTGAACAACACGCCCTGGCCACAGCACACATCGATGACCGATTCACCGGGACGCGGGTCTAACAATCTAATCGTGGCCGGAACAATCACTTCTCGGTGGTAGTCCGAGCCGCTTTCCCCCACCAACTTGTCATACCACGCGGCCACCGGGTCCCAGCCGCGCTCGCCCTGCGGCGGCTTGCCCTGTGGCGGCTTGCCTTGTGGCGGCTTGCCTTGTGGCGGCTTGCCTTGTGGCGGCTTGCCTTGTGGCGGCTTGCCTTGTGGCGGCTTGCCTTGTGGCGGCTTGCCGGCGGCTTGGGGGCCGGGTTTGGCGGGGTGGTGAAAAGGGCGGCGGGGCGGCGGTGGCATGGGGGGAAGTCTATGGTTACGCTGGAATTGCCGTGTCGTCTTCAGTTGGGATCGAATCGTAGATCGCTTTCGATAGGACCGTGAAGGCAGCATCGCCAAACGCCTTGTCATCCATGTAACGGCTAACGATCTTGTCGTTGTCGGCCATGCGCTGGACCATGAGCATCAGCGCCTCAAGTCCCGCCGCATGCAAATCCCTCATCGCCTGCCACAGCTTCGGCTGCGTGTCCGCAATGAATGCAAACACCTGCGCCGGGAACAGCGCCCGCTCCTTGTCCCACTCCGCGTTGCTGCCGGTCTTCCAGCCGCCTCGCGTAAGCAGTATTTCCTCAACGTAGGTCTCAAAAACGTGTTCGGTGGTTTGGCTCATGATTTTCGTTGAATCCAACTCGCCTCAAATGCTGACAATGCGCCCATCATTCGTTCCAAGCTCGGGCATTTCGCACATGCAACATCAGATTTCCAATCACGGGAGATGAACTCGCCTAGTGTTGAGTTATAGGCTGGTCCCTGGCGCAAATTGCCCCCCGTTTCTCGGCGCACGATCGCCTCCCGGAGATCCCTGCGCGGACTGCCCTCTGCCAACGCGAGCAATTCGGCTTTGGGATCGTCCATATTCTCGGGAGCCGAAAAATCCAAAGCTCGCCGAATTCCAAGGAATTTCCCAAGTTCCGCAGCACTTGCAAGCAACCACGCCTCGACTTCACGGACGACCACGCGGAGCAGAAAATCCGGATGCTTCGGGTGTTTCAACCATTCATCCAAAAGCTCCGGGGCACACTGGCGCTGGTCCAGATCGGTAAGCAAGAGGACCGGGCATGCCTTGGCCATGTTGTTAAAGGCCGGGCTTTGTTTTTTCAAATACCCGAATCCGCCCTGCTTGAATACAGGGCCAATCGCATACGGAACAGGCCGCTCACGCAGCAAACGCCGCAGCATCCATTCGCTCAAGTCATCCTCGACCGCGAGATATA
>JBILFE010000532.1:0-3442 GCA_044351705.1 Luteolibacter sp.
AGGTTCATGACCGGCTGCGACAGCGAGGGATCGGGCTTGAGGTTTTTGTCCTTCGCGCTGTTTGCTAGAAAGCGTTGTGCCTTGACGATTTCCAGCGGCGTGGTGGCTGCCGGCAGCATGAGGGCGAGCAGATCGTCCGGGTACAGGGCGATGCGCCCCACCAGATCCTGCAACTGCTGGGCGGTGAACACGGGCGCGGCTGGGGCTGCCGCCACGGGATAGCCCGGCTGCGACTGGGCGGATGCGGGCGACAGCGGACAGGCTGCGGCGATGGCCAGTGCGGCCAGAATGATGGGGGATTTGTTGTTTTTCATGGCAAACGGAGGTTAGGGGTTGAGCAGATGCAGGTGAAGGATGCGGCGGATTTCGGCCAGGGTCGCGGGCAATTCGCAGGCGCTGTGCGGGCCTGCTACGATGCACTCGGATTGCGCGCTGTCGAGGTGGGAACTCCAGTAATCCACCACTCCGTCGGTGCTGTTCCGACCATCGCCTTTGCCGCGGTCGCCGATGATCGAGTGATGCGGCGCCTGCAGCGGGCGGTGGTCGAGCACCTTGAGCGATGGGTTGTTAGGTGAAAGTCCGCTGACGCTGGTGGGCATGCGGTTGGGGTCGCCGGTGACGATGGCGACCGAATCCCCCATCGAGTGCGCGACCCTCTCGCGCAGATCGGTTGGCAGCGCGATGCGTTTGGCCGTGAAGCTGCCGATGCCGCTGAGGGCCATGTTGCTGCCGCGGTGCGGGGTGCAGATGAAAATCACGCGGGCCACGTGGGGGTTGGCTTGGAAGCGGGTCGATTGGTCGACGATATCGCCGGGTTTGATCTTGGCGAAAAACTGCTTCGCGGCGTCCTTGCCCATCACATTCCAACTGTCGCGGGTGAGGGTGGTCACCTGCATGCGCGAGAGCAGGCCGCCCATGCTGTGACCCACCAGCACGAAGGGACGCGAGTGTGGGTAGGCACGCTCGATGCTCGCGAGTTCCTGCCGCAGGCGCAACGCCGAATAGGCGGGAGGGTTGCCGGTGGGATAGGAAAAAAGCCAGCACTGGTAACGGCTGCGGAACTCGGGGTCGGTTTCGAGTTCGTTGATGATGCGCCGCCACATCCGGGGGGTGGAGGCCAGCCCGTGAACGAAAATGACCGGAATGCGCGTGGGGTCGAAGGGGCGCAACATGAAAAGCCCGGTCTCGCTCATGTATTTTTCGACCCGCAGGGTGGCACTGATACCGTTCCAGAACTCGGACCCCTGCGGGTATGCCGCCAACGGCGCCGAGAAATCCGCCGCCAAGGGGCGCTCGGCCCCGGCCACCCGCGCGGTTTTTCTAACACTTGGATCCAACAACGTGAGAAGCACCTCGCGCCCCCTGAATTCCAGCGTGGCGGTGACTGCCGCATTGACCCCGCAGGGCCGGACATGGGGTGGCTGCGGGCTCGGTGAGTGATTTCCGACCAGCGCGCCGCCAACGCCGGTGCGGAGGTTTCTGCGGTCCAAATCCCCGTTCGGGATCTTCGCCGCGCGGGTCATGCCGGTGAAGCATCCCGCATCCCAGATGCCGTCACGACCGGGCTTGGCGAAGCGCAATTGATAGGTCACGCCGCCGGCAGTGAGCTGGAGCGGGCGGTTCCACAAGCGGCCCTGGTCCGCGCTGCGCAACAGCACGGTGAGATCGGCCGCCGCCTGATTGTATATCTCCCTGGCCGGTTCAGCGCAACCTGCGCCGTCCAGCAGGCTGGCCGCCGCCTGTGCGGACATCAAATAAAGCACCGCACGCTGCCCGGCGGGCACGGATTCCGCCGCCGCTTCTTTCAAATGCGCCACGGCCGCCCGATGCCTGCCAGATTTGGCCGGCAGCGCGGCGGGCGCGCAGCCGCCGACGACAAGTGCCCCACACAGCAGCAGAATCAGGTATGGTGATTTCACGTGATGTTTTCCAGTGGGTGCGGGCATCGGCAAATCCAGCCCTCGTTTCAGCGGAAAAACCCGGCGAGGGCACGCGCCACGGCGGCATCAATACGGGCGGCGCGCCTCGCGCCGGAGGTGCCTTCGATCACGTCGCCGCTGGCAGTGCCACGGTACACCAACTCGTGGCTGCGGCTGTCGATCAGATCGATGACGATCTCAATGCGCTGAAAGGTTCCGCATTCCCGGATTCCGCCTCACCACGGGCGCGGGCACGCCCGACAATGGCATCCGCCGAATGCCCGGACCCGAAGTAATCCCGATAGATCTTGGTTATTCCGGGTTCCTGATAGATCACGAGATAGGCGACGGTCAAACCGGCGCTGCTTGAGCCGTAGGCGAGTCCCCTGGCATGGAACTGCCGTTGCAGGGATTTCTGGATCGAGCCATGCACGTTGAGTTCGGTGGGAGTGGTGTAGGTTGGCAGTTTGGCTGTGCGCTGGCTGAGGCGGGCCGAACTGTATCCCCTGATGGTCGCTGTCGGCGAGTCCACGCTTGGACCGCAGGCCGCGACAACCCATGACAAAATCGCAACAACCGGCAGGGTCATGATTTTCATATGGTAATGTTGGTGGTTTCCGGGCCGGTGTCAAAGCCAATTGTCATTGGCCCTATATGGCATGGTCCACCCGCTTACTTATCCAACAGCGCGCGCATGAACTCATTGCCTTTCAACATTCCGTAGGAACCGTTGGCGACTTCAAATTCGTCGTAAAACCCCGCCTTGTCGGGCGTTGCGCCGGGCCGGTAAATGAGGAACGGCACGGCATCGCGGGTATGGATTTTGGTGGCGCACGGTGTTGGATGATCGGGGAGCACGGCGATGGTCACCGGTTCCTGCATGTTCCCGGTTGCCTCGACGAGTTTTCTAACAATCCTGTGATCGAGATAGGTGATGGTTTTGGTTTTGAGTTCCACATCGCCTTCGTGCCCGGCCTCGTCGCTGGCTTCCACATGCAGATAGACCAGCTCATGGTCATGGAGTGCGGCGATGGCAGCTTCGGCTTTGCCCTCGTAATTGGTGTCATACAAACCGGTGGCACCCGCCACCTTAATCACATCCATGCCGGCATAAACGCCGATGCCCTGAATCAGGTCAACGGCGGAGATCACCGCCGATTTTCCAATCCCGTAAAGTTCATTCAGGGTTGGCATTTGCGGTTTATAGCCCGGTGACCACGGCCAAATACTGTTGGCTGGATCTTTCCCGGCGGCTTGTCGCTGCAAATTCACCGGGTGGCCAGCCAGCAATTCCTGCGAGCGCATTATCAGCTCATTGAGAAGTTGGGCCGTCCCCGCCGCCGCTGGATTTCCGCTATGGATCAAATGGGATCGGAACGGTTGGCCGGGCACATCATGCGGCGGCGTGCATGCGAGGAATTTGTTGCCGCCTTTGATCACCACCAGATGCCTGTAAGAAACCCCGGGATAAAACCGGATCCTGTCATTTCCAAGCTGCCGGTTGAGAAAATCGATCAGCTCAA
>JBILFE010000030.1:0-12067 GCA_044351705.1 Luteolibacter sp.
CTGGATGCCGACGCAGAGACAGAAGATGCCGAATGAGGCGAGCATGAAATCCTTGAGCAGCACATCGTAAATCAGATGCCACACCGGCGAGGCGGCGAGGGATTCCTTGGTGGTGAACGAGTCCTTGAAGAAATCCAGAAAAAACCCGAGCGCACCAATGCCGCCTCCAATAACCATTGTTAGAAACGCGGCCCGCCCGCCGGCGCGCTTCCAAAAGACCCCGACGAGGAACACGGCGGTGATCGGCGGGGCGACATAGCAGATGAGTTTGATCAGGCCATTGAAGATGGTGTCATAGTGACCGAAGATCGGCGACAACACGATGGCGAGGATGGTGGCGGCCACGGTGGTCCAGCGGCCGATTTTCACCAGGCTGTGGTCGGTGGTTTGCGGCTTCCAGCGTTTCCAGATGTCGTAGGCGAAGAGCGTCGCCGCGGAGTTCAGCGCCGCCGAGCAGGTTTGCATCGCCGCGGCCAGCATCGCCGCGATGACCAGGCCCTTGAGGCCGGAGGGCAACAGGTGCGTGATCATGAACGGATAGGTGTCCTTGGAGGTGAGCGGGCCGACGCCGGCACCGAAGTAGCCCTTCTGCACCAGCGCCACACAGATCACGCCGGGCAACACGAACAGAAACACCGGCAGAATCTTGATGAACGCGCAAAACAACGGGCCCAGCCGCGCGTTCTTCTCGTCCTTGGCGGCCAACACCCGCTGGACAATGGTCTGGTCACAGCACCAATACCAAATGCCGATGACCGGATATCCTAGCAGAATTGAATACCACGGCACGTTGGCCACCACCGTGTTGTCATTGGCGCCGTGGGCCATGTGAAGGAACGATTTGGTGGAAAGTTCGGGGCCGCCTTCCTTGCCCAACAGCGGGTGCGGCTGCGTATCTAACAGATGATTGAGGGCGTCCCAGCCGCCGACGGCTTGGTAGCCGATGACGGTGATGCAGACCGCGCCGACCAACAGCAGGATGGTCTGCAGGCTTTCCGTCCACACCACCGCGAGCAGGCCTCCGATGACGGTGTAGATGCCGGTCATGACGCCGAGCGCAATGATGAAAAACATCAGGGCATTGATGCCCAGGATTTTTTGCGTCTCCGGAATTTCGAAGATGAAGCAGAGCACCGCCGCCGCCGTGAACAACGCCACACCGATGTGCATCACAATCGCCGAAAGTAACGACACGAAGGACAGCACATCCCGGCAGTTGCGGTTGTAACGGCGTTCCAAATAGTCCGGCAGCGTGGACACCCGCGAGCGCAAATACAACGGCGCGAAAAACAATGACAACAATATCAGGGTGAATCCCGCCATCCATTCGAAGTTGCCGTAAAGCAAGCCTGAGGTGTAGGCCGATTGCGCCAGACTCACCAGATGCACCGTCGAGATGTTGGCCGCAAACATCGCCAGACCGATGACCGGCCACTTCAGCGAGTTGTCGGCCAGGAAGTAGTGACCGCCTTCCGTGCCACGGCTGCGCATGAAGCCCGCGGCCACGCCGATGCCGACCACGCCGATCATGTATGCGGCGATGATGCCCCAATCCAAACTTGTCATGCCGGTGGTCATTGAGTTACCGCTGGGGTGTTAGGTTTTGGCGCATCGAGCAGCACGACGTTGGAGATGGTGCGCACCGCCTTGTGGTCGGCGAAGCTCCACACCGCTCGCTTGTCCGGGGTGACCTCGACGAGGTGCGGCGACTTGCCGAATTGGCCGTGGCCGAGCCAATTGCAGATCAAGGTGTTGCCATTGGGCAGGCGCTGGATGCCGGTGGGGAACTTCAAGCTATGCCCGGCGACTTCCTCGCCCTGCACCTGCCAGACGGTGACGCCCTGCGGGTCCACTTCGAAGACGCGCGCGCCGCCCGGCGCGTCGCCGCATGAGATGACGGTGTTGCCGTTAGGCAGGCGGATGACGCTGTGCGGTCCACCCGCCGCGGGGATCTCCCGCACCACCTTGCCCGTCGCATCGTATTCCTTGACCACCTTGTCGGCGAAATGAGTGACGAGGAAATTCCCGTTAGCTAACACCCTGGCGCAACGCATGTAGGCGTGGCCGACATTCTTGCCGGCGGGCACCAGGCGCACTTCGCGCACGATTTCGGCCTTGGGGTTGAGGATGAGGAGCCGTCCGGAGTTGCATTCCCCGACGAAGGTGTTGCCGTCCGGCAGCCGTTGACAGGTGTATACTTCGCTCTTGGATTGGTAATCAAAGACAATTTCCTTGGCGCGTGTGACCTCGCGTGCGCCATGGCCGGTATTGAAGAGCAGGTTGCCATTGGGCAGCACGGACAGGTCATTGGCATTCTGCGCCGGATACTCCCATTCGATCTTGCCCTCCTTGGAAACGATGAAAACCTTGCCCTGCACGTAGTCGGTGCAGGCAAAGGCGTGACTGGCGGGCGCCGACACCGCTTCGGGCGCGGCGGCATGGGCGGTAGGAGGTGCCGCCGTAGCGGCTAACATGGCAAGACACAGCAGGGAGGAGAAATGCATCGTCCAGTTACGTGGCCCTGGGACACCAGCTTTCACGTTGACTCCACCTTTCAGATCGCCGCCGTTGATACCCATCACAAGCGGACCTATTCAAGGAGCGGCGGTCTCCGAACCGCCGGGCGCATGAGGTGTGCATGTGCGGTGCTGTGACAGTCCATGGGCATGGGCGATTCGGAACCGGAGCGAAGCGGAGATGGCCGCAGGCAAATCGCCCCTCCTTGATTTATTTGTCATTGCCCACCTACCACCCGGCGGGTCAAAAAATAATTGGAAAGTTTTTCGAATTGTGGCACGTAAAATCCATGCTCATAGACTTGCCGCCACACTGGCGGCGGGCTGTGTACAGTGAAACACAAAAAACAAACAGTGATTATGACTACAAAATCGAAGACCCTCTGGCTGCTTCTGGCCGCCTCTGCAGTGGCCCAAGCGGCTCCTCCTGTGACCGTTACCGTGGGTAAACCCGGCAATGCGGCCGACTCCACCGGCTACGGTGCTGTTGCTTACGAATACAAAATCGGCAAATACGAAGTGACCAACGAAGAGTTTTGCGAATTCCTCAACGGCGTCGCCAAGAGCGACTCCTACGAACTCTACGACGGCCGGATGGGCGACCAATACGGTGGCATCCTCCGCAGCGGCGAGTCCGGTTCGTTCACCTACAGCGTCAAGGACGGCATGGGCAAAAAGCCTGTCAACTTCGTCAACTTTGACACCTGCGTGCGCTTTTGCAACTGGCTGTCCAACGGCGGTGGCAGCGGCGACACGGAAAAAGGCAGCTACACCATCAAGTGGGGCCAAGTAACCCCGCCCAATCATGCCACCCTCGCCGCGGAAAAATCCCTCAAATGGGTCGTCCCCACTGAAAATGAGTGGTATAAAGCCGCCTATTTCGACGCCGACAAGCCAGGTGGTGCCGGTTATTGGTCCTATGCCATCAAGGGCGGCAGCGCTCCGGAGACCAATATCAATACCGATACCCCCACCGAGGCCGGCAAATTCGCGTCGGCGGCCAGCCCATGGGGCACCTTCGACCAAAACGGCAACATGTGGGAGTACAACGAAACCCTGTCCAATGGTAAAGTCGGTCTGCGCGGCGGATCATTCTACATCAATGACAATGACTCCTATCTGCAGTCCTCCACCCGCTATGAAGTGTTCGGCGCCAAATGGCCCAACTACGGCTTCCGCGTGGTAGCACTCGGTGCCGGTACCGCGGCTCCCGCCGACAAGGATGCCAAGAAGGATCCAGCTCCCAAGAAATAACGTGCCGCGCCGCAATGGCGCATCTGTCTGACTCATATCAGCCCTCGCATGACGGACTTTCCGATCGGCGAGGGCTGGTTTTTTGGCACTTTTCTTGTGGGTTTGCTCGGGTTCTGGTGCTGGAAAGGAAAATAGAAACCACGGATAACACGGATTACACGGATTACACTGATTATGAAAGAGTTATGAATTTTATGACACCCATCATTTGGGTGAGCCTGAGACTTGATAGATCAGGATCATCTTATCCGTGTAATCCTCTTCAATCCGTGAAATCAGTGGTAAAAAATGCGGCTGCAACCTTTTTCATTTTCATTTTTTTAAGTTAACGAAACGCAGAGGCGCTGAGGTCGCGGAGGGATTCGGGGAGATTCTTGCTGGAGATTGGCACCCGGTCGTCAGACCCAGGGCAGCATTAAGCTCACCGAAAGAAACTCTGCGATCTCCTCTGCTGGCTCAGCGCCTCCGCGTTTCGATAATCTTGATCTTGAAATGGGGCCCCGGGCTCAGGAGCCTGCCGGGATCTTTCCACAGGTTAGAACGCGCACCGGACCTAACAAGCCTGACTCCTGCAGGGCCTCGTTTTTATTCCAGAGCCGCCAGGTGCTGAAGGTGAAGCGACCGCTGGGGTTGGGCTTGCCTTCCAACAACCACGCCGGCCACGCCCGCAGCGAGCCATCGGCATTGAGCTCGCAGTCGGATGGCAGGAACTCATCGCCGATCATGCGGTTGATCCACAGGTTGACCACGCTGACCTGCAAGGTATTGGCGCCGGATTTAACGGCATCGGTGATTTCGATGCGGAACGGGGCTTTCCACAAAATGCCCAGATCCTTGCCGTTGAGTTTGACTTGCGCCATGACTGCCACGTTGCCCAGATCCAGATAGAGGCGGCGCTCATTGCCGGTCATGCCCGGCGCAACGTCGAACTGCTTGCTATACTCGGCCGTGCCGGAAAAATATTTCACGCCGGGGTCCGGGTGCTGGCTCCACGACACCAGCTTGTCGAGGGTGACTTTATCAGGAGCACCCCATTGCGGTGGGAATGTGAGTTGCCATGGGCCGGCGAGTTCCAGTGGTTCCGGCAGCGCAGTGACTTCGAAGCGGCGCTTGCTGTTGGCGGCGGTTTGCAATTCATAAACTCCGGCCTGCGATACCGTGCCCTGCACCAGGTCCAGCGCGGCAGGTGTTGCAGGTGTCTGTGCCGCCTCCACAATCGGGACTCCGTCACGCGTCACGCGCAGCACCTGTTGGGCCGGATCCGCCTTGTCCCGGAACACCACAAACGCCGCGCCGCTCGGCCCGAACTCCATGGCCAACTCCGTGCATCCGTTAGATCCAACCCGGTATCCGGGAATGCGCAGCATGCTGCCGGTTTCCGGATCCCATAACTCCGGCTGCCGCCCGCTCACGCGGAAGGAGCAAATGGCGTTGACCGGTTGCTCAACACCCGTGGCGACAAAGTAAACATCCGCTCCATCTATCGAGCGGTGGATCCAGTTGAGTTTCTTATCGGACTTGAAATCCGGCTCCACCCCGAGTTTGGCCAGCACATCTTCTGGCTTCACTCCCCGCAATACGCGGCCCTTGCCGACAACGCGGTCGTTTACAGTCTCGTCGGTTCCCCACAACTCCGCCGCGAGTGCCTTGAGTTCCTGATCGGCTAGCTGATAGTCAGCCAGCCCCGGAGTTGCTTCCGGGGCTAGACCCAGGATCACCGCCCCGTCATCCACCAAGCTCTTGATCTTCTTGAGCATGGCCACACTCATGTTTTTGGTGTTGGTGGTGGAGAGGGCCAATACCCGGTAGCGCATCCCGGAGGCCAGACATAGCTGCCCGTCCTTCACGCTTGCTTGGTTGATGAATGCCTGCGGGCTGATGCCATCATAGTCGTATCCAGTTAGAGAAAGCAGGTTGAAGCGTTGCATCGGTTCCTCAGGCTGCAGGCTGAGCACATCCGCGACGAAGGTGCCCTGGCGTAACAGGTATTGGCATCGGCCAAGGTATTGGTGCCACGCCTTGGAGTTTTCCCACCACGTGTTGGTCCGCTCGTAGTGCAATCCATAGGGGCCCATGCTCACGCCCGGCCGCAGGTTTTGCGCCCAGGGTTGCATCGCATAGCGGTGGAAGACGATGCGGTTCACTCCTCCGCACAGCACCCGGTCACCACGCGCCTTGATGTTGGCCGGGTGCCCCCGCCACCGCTCACGCCTGTTAGATGTGAACGACTCCGCCCCGACAATCGGCCGGCCGTTGACGTGAGCGGCGGATGCCATTGCCTTCAAGGTCCAGTCCAGGCGTCCGCCGCCCGACCACCAGAACTCGCACATCGGTTCATCCACGGAATTGATCACATCCATGTCGAGCGCGGGCGTGCCGTAGGTTTCCATCGAGAGTCGCAGCCCGTGATCATGCGCCAATTTCCCCAGATGTCCGATGTAATTTTCGGTGAGCAACTCGGACACCGTTTGGCGCAAGTCCCAGAGAAAGCGCTCGGTGATATCGACGCTGCCGATGAAACGACCGGTCAACACCGGCAGAAATGGCAACATGTCGTAACCCCGCAGGCGCTTGAATTCCTCGCGCATCTTCGGCGTCCAGTTCTGGCCGCCGATTTCCCAGCTATCCACGTGTGTTGCTGTCAGGGTTTTTCCAGCCAGCGGGCCGACGTCCTGAATCAACTTGCCGATCAAGCCGTTGAATTGAGCCTCAATGCCGTCCTTGCTTAATTTATCGCACTCCGGGCCGATGCCGGTGGCCGGTGCCGGATGGCTTTCCGCGCCGCTGAAGGTGTGGCCGAACCGCACCACCGTCCATTCGCCTTGGGCCGGGCTGGCGGCATCATTGGGCGCGAGCGCGGGGGCGTCCCACACCAGCTTGCCGGCCGCATTCATCCGGTCAGTTAGATCGACAATCCGCGCGCGGTCGATCATGACTTCCCCCGGAACCTGGGCATCGCGGTCGGTGCCCATGCTATAACCGGAGATATAGGTCCACGAAACCGATTTTTCCGCGAGGTTTTTGATCCGGTTCTCGGTGTTAGGCATGCTTCTGGGGGTCGGAAACGCCAGCACGGCAATATCACGGTAATATCCTTTTTTCGCATTAGGTTGCGGCAGATCTGCCGCGAACTTTTTGCCGCCAGGCACGGCGATTTCGCTGGTCACGACCACTTGCATGGCCTTGTCGAGTGGGATCCATGGGCCGCCGCTGCCGTTCCAACCGGCATCATTGTTCATGTTGACCTCGATGCCGAGCCGTTGCGCTTCGCTGGCCATGTGTTTGAAGAGCGCGCGCCACTCGTCACTCATGAACACCACCGGTCCCACCGGGGTTCCCTGGTCGACTTCCATAATCAGCACCCCGGCAATTCCCACGCGTTGCATCGCCTCAAGATCCGCGGTGATGCCTTCGCGGGTGATGTTGCCATTGAGCCAGAACCAGTAAACCCATGGCTTGGCTGTGGCAGGCGGATTTTGAAATCCGCGCTCAATATCCGCCGCGGCCGCGCCAAGTCGCGCCGCAGGCGACATTGTCAGGAGGACGAGCAGTGCTGACAACCCGGCCGCAATCCAATGTTTTGTTGGTAAGTCGTGTCGTCGGCCAGGCCCGCCAAAATGAAGATGCGTTGTCATGGCGGCAGGATGCCCAATCGGGCAAGAAGCACAAGAATGAAAAGTGAGTCATGATTGTGTCACCGCGGCAGCTTGGCGTAGAGCGCTTCCATTTCGGCGACGAGGGAATCGAAGCGTTTGATGGCGGCCTCGATGGGGGCGGGCTGGGACAGGTCCACGCCGGCATCGCGGAGGATGTCGAGCGGGAACTTGCTGCCGCCGGCACGCAGCATGGTTAGATAGCGTTCGGCCGCCGGCTGGCCGCCGGTGCTGACGGCTTCGGCCAGCGCGGATGAAGCGACCATGCCGGTGACGTATTGAAAAACATAGAAGGGGCGGAAAAAGTGCGGGATGGCGGCCCATGACACGGCGATGGTGTCGTCCGCCTTGACGACGCCCACATCACAGCCCATGTATAGGCGGTAAATCCTTTCGTAGGTGGCCTTGAGCCATTCGGCGGTGAGCGCCTGGCCGCCTTCCGCCTGCTCGTGCATGGCCAACTCGAAGTCCGCATACATCGTCTGCGCGTAGATGGTGCCGCGCATGCGTTCGAGGAAGTTTTCCAACAACCGAAGCTTGACCAGATCATCGGTGCCGGTTTTGAGAGCTTCGGTCAGGAGCAGGTTTTCATTGAAGGTGGAGGCGATTTCCGCAATGAAGATGGTGTAGTCCGCGGTGGCGTAGGGTTGCGCGGCGTTGGATAAATCCGAGTGCATCGCGTGGCCGAGCTCATGGGCCAGCGTGGACATGTCATCATAGCGGCCACTGAAATTCATCTTGATGAACGGATGCATGCCATACACTCCCATGCTATAGGCGCCGCTTTGCTTGCCTTTGTTTGGATAGAGGTCGATCCAGTGACCGCTGAAGGCGCGCTTCAGGCCGGCGCTGTAGGCATCGCCGAGCGGAGCCATGGCGGCGAGGATATGCTGCTGGCTTTCCTCATAGGTGTAGAGTTTGGTGACGCTGGGAGTGGCGGGAGCGAGCACATCCGTGTAATTGAATTCGGGCAAGCCGAGCATGCGCTGCTTGAGCTTGAAAAAGCGGTGCAGCGGGGCGAGGTTGGCCCGCACGGTGGTGATGACGTTGCGGTAGACCTGCGGGCTGATGTTGTTGTCAAAGAGCGTGGCCTCCAGGCAGCTCGGATATTTGTGAATCCGCGAAAACGCGACTTGCTTCTTCATCTCCCCGTCTATCAATGCCGCAAAGGTGTTCTCATACTTGCGCAGGTTTTTCCAATAGGCCTCCATCACAATCCGGCGGTCGGCGGCATTGCTGCTGATGCGGTATTTGAGGTAGTTATTGTCGTTGAGCAGCACCTTGCTGCCGTCGCTGAGGGTGACTTCCGCCCGCGGCATGTCCACATTGTTGAGCAGGCCGGCAACCTTGGCGGCGGTATCGGTGAACAGCCCGAGTTGGGCGACGATGCCGGCTTCGTTTTCGGTGAGTGTGTGCTCCTTGTTGCGGAGGATTTTTTCCAGATGGAAGCGGTAAGGCGCGAGCCTGGGTTCGGCCTTGAGATAGGCAGCGACGTGATCCGCGCCGAGTTTGAGGATGTCCGGCGCGACAAAGGCAGTGGTGGTGCCAAAGCGCACGGCCAGGTTCTGGAACTCCGTTTGCATCCGGGTGTATGCCGGATTGGATAGGTCCATGTCGCTCTGCAAGCGGGCATAAGCATGCAGGCGTTCGCCGCGCTCGCTGAATTCACTGATTCGATCCAACATTTCAGCGACGGTCGCGGGCGAGCGGGTCCAGTCCTTGGCCAGGCCATCGACCACGGCGACGAGCTTGGCGAGCGCCTCAAACTCAGTGCGCCACGCGGCTTCATCCTTGAACAAGTCGCTGACGTTGAACTTGAACTCGGCGGGCACCTCGGCGCGCACGGTTTGCGAGTAGTCCGGGATGACGGCACCCGCCGCGGGTTCCGCCGCAGGCAGGCGCGCCGCGAATGTCAGAACGGCGGGCAATAACAGATGACGCAGTGGGTGCATGCGGATGAACATTTGCCATTATTGGCGGAATGGCAATGGTTGAAGTGACGATTTTCACAATAGGTCCATTTGCAACTTCACCGAAGTTATAAATGGTGAATAATTCCAAACCAACAAAATCCGTGTAATCTGTGTAATCTGTGGTTTTCTTCCCGCATTGCAGGAATTCAACTTCGGATTTCGGGTTCATTCTTAAACTTGTAAATTGAATATTGGATATTCGATGTTCAATGTTCAATGTTCAATGTTCTATTATGGCTTACGCTTGACTCCCCAGGCGTTGCAATCTGCGGCAGCGGCCGCCACCGGCGCAACGATGGTGGCCGGAACCGAATCACCGGCATAGAGCAGGGCTTCGTCGCCCTTGGCCAGGGCCAGTTCATACTCGCCGTTGCCTAACGACTTCAGGGCGCCCGGCTTGCCCGATGATACAACTTTCAGATCGCCGGCGATGCCCGGCTTGATGCGGCACGCTTCCCCGGCCAGGCTTTTCACCCGCACCCAGCGGGTTTGACCGGTCTTGCGCTCGGCGCTGACCAGAAACGCCCCTTCGGCGCGCAGGTCGTGGAACACGGCGCTATCCCAGGTCTTGGGGATGGCGGGAAAGACGTTGATCTTGTCACCCCAGCTCTGCAACAGCATGTCCTGGAGTGAGCGGTTGAGCACGATCGAGCACTCGATGACCGGGTCACCTTCGATGTATTGGGTGTTGGGCCGGACGAAGCGGGTGTCCGCCATGTGGCGATGGATCTGATCGATGGCATTGTCGCCGTCACCCAGTGTCGCGTAGAGGGACGCGGCGGACGCCCGCGACCAGCCATAGACCTCGCGGCTATTGTCAACCGACAACCAGTGCTTGATGGATTGGGAAATCAGTTCGCGATTGGCGGGTTGGTCATCGGTCATGATGTGCAGCGGATGGATCATGAGCATGTGCGACCAGTGGCGGTGCGACTTGCTGAACGACAGGGTGGCGCCCACCCGCAACCCCTTGTCATCAACCGGATAGGCGACGAGTTGATCGAGCGTGCGTTGCCAGGTGGGCACCAGCGGATCGTTGAGCTGATAGCGCCGGTTCAACCCGATGAGCGTCTGGCATCCCCAACGCAACAGCGCCAGGTTGTAGTTGTTGTCCGCGTCATCGCCATACTCCGGCGAATGCAGCACCGGCAGGTGGAGCTTGCCGTCGGCACCCGGCTTGAGGAGCTTCAGATAGAGGTTGATGCTGCCGCGCAGGAGCGGATAGAACCCGTGCACGCTCTGGTTCGTGACCATGGTCTCGTCCATCGAGTAGCGGTAGTGCAAATAGTAGTTATGCAAGGCCCAGGTGAAATCGCCGGGGTTGATATAGCCTTGGGGGGCGCAGGTGCCGTCACCGCGCAAGCCTTCGTAATCGGTGGTGTGGGAGACCGTGGCGCACTCGTCAAACTTCCAAATTTCCTTGCCGTTGCGGAAGAAGTTCGCGCGCTTCTTGTCGAGGAAGTTGGTGAACGATTCGCCGAGCTCAAGATGGTTGCCGGTGTAAACCGGCAGATAGAGAATCTCGATATTGAGGTTCCACCAAATGCGCGGCCAGCCGGTCGAACGATACCACGGGCCGAGCAGATCCACCGGCACCCGGTCCGGCCGCGATGCGCTGGCCAGCTTGTAAAGTTGGATCCAGTAAAAGCTTTCGGTCCTGGGGTCCGGGATGGAGACAAAGCTCTTCGGATAGAATGCGTGCCACCACGCGCGGTGGGATTGCAACAGGCCGCCAAAGTCCGCCGCGCGGTTGTTCTGCACGGTGGCGAGCGCCTCCGCCCCGGCGGTGGTGGCCGGGAAGGTGTCGGCAATGCTGAGCACCACCCTGCGGCTGGTGGCAGCCGCCATTTCGCACCAGGCGGTGGCAAACGCCCCGCCCGCAAAGCGCTGCTGGGTGCAGAGCGCGATGCCGTCACGTGTGTCGCTGCTCGGCGCGGGGTTGGCCTGGCTGGCGGGTTGCTTGTTAGCCCGGTCGACCGCGGGATGGGCTTCCCATGCGATGGTCGCGGCTTTTTCCTCACCGGTGCTTGCCAGGTCGGTAAAGAGCGCCATCTCCGTGGTGTGGATGATGCTGCGGAAGTTCAGTGTTCCCTTGTCGGTTCTAACTTCGCCGCGCACTTCCGCGTTCCAGAGGTCCAGCCGCATCGTGCCCGACTGGATTTTGCCGACCGTCGTCAGCACCAGGCCGCCGATCGGCAGGCGGGCATTGTCGCGACGGTGCTCGGTGACGTCCGCGCGCCCCATCTCCCAGCGCAAGCGCTTGTCACCATCTTGATAGATCGTGGCTCCCAACAGGCCGTTGCCGAGGAATGCGCCATCATCGAACTTGGCCGGCAGCATCTCCCAGGTCAGATCCTGCCGCGCGATGAAACCCGGCCAGTCAACGCGCACATCCACCGCCGCGCTTGCCGCAGATTGGCCGCAGACAGGCCCAACGCACACTGCCATCAGCGCGAGGATACGGATCGCCCGCAGCGTCGGCAGCGGCACCAGAGAATGATTTTTTCCAGGGGTCATCGGCATAGTATTCCTTATACTGGCCTTGCCGGGCGGTTCTTTCTTAGCAGGCTCGTTCGTGAGAACGCGGGGAGACCAGGGTCAGAACTCAGCATTCGACCTGACAATGGCCACGGGGGCGAGCAAGTTCAATTCCCTGATATTGGGGTAAATC
>JBILFE010000533.1:0-3383 GCA_044351705.1 Luteolibacter sp.
CGGGAACCGTGTTGCCATCCACCGTGATGACCACCACGGTGGTCGTGCTCACCGTGCCGCTGATGCCAGTCGCCCTGGATGTTAGACGATGGGAACCCGCCGGCACGTTCTTCCACACCATGGAATAGGGCGGCGTGGTGGCCGACCCGATAAGCGTGTCGCCGTTATAGAAAGCCACTTTCGTCACCTTGCCGGGCATATCCGCGACATCGGCCGCCAGCGTGACAGTGGCCGGCGGGCCGAAGCTGGCACCGTTGGACGGAGACGTCAGGATCACGCCGGTCACCGGATAGAGCAACTCCCGCGGGATGATTGAGCAGGCCTTGCGGGACGGCATGTACCAATACAGCCGCGCCGTGGCGGCATTGGTATTGTGATAACACTCCATCTTCAGGCTGTATCGCTGGCCAGCGGTCATGGTGATTTCCGGGCTGTCGTTCCACAGCTTGGTCGTGTGGTCGTTCCAGTCGTCGATGACCTGCACGCCGTTGACCCATAGGCGGACCCCGTCGCCGGTGCGGGTTGAAAACCGATAGGTCCCGCTCTCCGGCGCCAGCACCTGGCCGCTCCAGCGCACGCCATAGGTGCCTGCGCCCAGCGTTTTGGCGGGCGGTGCCGAACCCCAGTCAAAGTTCACGGCCGGGTCTAACTGCGTCGCCTTCAGCAGGGTGAAATCCTTGTTGGCGTAATAACAACCCTTCAATCCGGTGCCGCCGGTGCCCACCAGCAGGTTCACCGTTGCCCACGGTGACTCTGTTAGACTATCGGTGACCGTGAACGTGAACCGGTCCATGCCCTGATAGCCTTTCTGCGGGGTATAGGTCAGGTTGGGCGCTGTGCCTGTTAGGACGCCATGCGCCGGTTGGGTCGCGAGCTTGCAGGTGACCTTGTCCGACCGGCACGAGGAACCTGATAGAACAACCGCCTTGGCGGTGTTGGGCGCAATGACCAGGATTTGCGGGCTGGCCACCGGCAGCGCATTGACCAATGTCGGTGCAGTGGTGGCGGCCTCGATCGCGTTAATGGTGTTGATGATGATGGGGGCATTGTTATCACCTGGCGGCCAGGCGGCGAGGTAGGTATGCAAAACCGGCAGCGCGCGCCTGGCCGCCTCGCCATACTCTGGCAGGCTGCCGAGGGCGCTCTTGCCCAACTGCCCCCAATAAGTCACATTGCCAAGGCTGATGTCGATGCCCTCATCAATCTTGTGTCTGGACAGGGCACTCATGGCCGCCCCCACCGGCCCGGAGGTGAACATCCGGTCACATGGCCCCTCGGTTTGAGCGTCAGTGAACAGATCAGGAGCCAGTGCCACCACGTCCGCCAGCTCTAAGCGGTCCTGCACAAAGCCGCTGAGGATATCGCGCCACATGCCGGCGGGTTGTTTGATGCCGGCCCGCACCGCCGGGTAGAGCAGTTTCCGGTCGGCCTTGATGGTGTCGCCTCCCAATTGACGAAACAGCGTCTCGGCGAGGTAGCCGTTGGCGATTTGCAAGGGATCACTCCAATTGAAACCCGCCTCGAACGGATAGGTGGGCGCGACATTCTTGACAAAGGCCCCCAGCATGTCGGGCACCGACGGGGCGGCTGCGGTATTGATTTGGCCCAGCGCCTTGGCGGCTTTGGCACGCACCCAGATGTCGGGGTCGGAGAGCCGGCGGGTCAACGCGGGCACCGCGTCGGTGGCTTTCATGCAGCCCAGGGCGGTGCAGGCCGCCTCGCGCTGGTTGGCATTGGCGGGATTTTCCGCCATGGTGATGAGCATCGGGATCAGGGACGGCACGTCCGCGGTGCGCACGCTCAACTCGGTGGCGGCGTTATATCTAACAATCGGATCCCATTCGCCCAGAGCGGCAACCAGTTGGTCCTTGGTATAACTGCCGCAGCGGCCGGTGAATTCCGCGGCCCAGACCGCGTTGCTAACAGCCTTGGGGGACAACTGGTCGGCGGGGGTCACATGCTTGCCGGTAATGCAAAGTTTCTTCAGGGGCAGTGCGGCGTGCAGGAGGTAATAGGCGGTCGGGTTGCCCCAATAGGTATAACTGTCATCCCAGTAGTCCTTGCCCATGCCGGGAGCCCACTGCTCGCCACCTTCATAGACGAACGAGCCGTCGCTGCGGCGTTTCATGTCCCGGTCCCAGCGCACTTGTTTGAGGTATTCGGACGCCGCTTGCGGGCCGCCCATGGCGGCGCCCAGCGCCGTCCACAGGTAACTGAACCCCTGGCCGGTGTGCCCGTATTGCTCGCCCTTGAAGCCCGCCAGGGCCATGCGCGCAAAATACTCCGTCTGCAATGGCTTGTCGCCCATGCACGAGAACATGACTGCGGCCAAGCCGTCCTTGCCATTGCTGCAGTGATCATAGTAGGTCCGGCTCTGCCCTTGGAGTTGGTGCTCGCCGTAATACGGCTGGTGCTCGCCGTAGGGAATCGATCCACGATTCACATAGTAGCCAAAGAAATTGGCGGCCCGCGCGATCGCCGGATCGATCTCCGGATTTTTCACGCCGGCCAGCCTGCCCAGCACGATCGTGAGCTGGGCGGCCAGCCCGGCCTGGTTCACCGGTCCGTACCAACTGATGGAGCCATGGGTGCCGCCGCTCTGCCAACCGCCGGGCGGCGCGACCGTCGAAAACCCATGGCCGGACGTGCCGAACATGCTGGTGTGTTTGGCCGCGTAGATGACATATTCGCTCAGCCCGTGAAACACTTCGGCGTCCTTGGTCAGCATGTAGTATTCTGCCAGAAAGATGCTGTTATAGCAATTCCAGGCGTCAACCCCTTTGCGCTCGAGGTCAAGATCCTTGGGCGCAAGCAAGCGGGCATAAGTCCGCAACATCGGCAGGTACTCCGGGTTGCCGGTGGCCAGCAAGGCCAGCGCGCTGATGGCCCCCGATCCGCCGTCCCCGCCCCAGCCGCTTTTCAGGATCTTTTGGTGAAGATTATTGGCGGCATTGGCCATGATCTTCGCGGACTTGGGACAATTGTAGGGCGCGGTGTCGGAGTAGGCGCCCATGACGGGCAGGGTGATGGAAACATCGGTGGTGGCACCCGCGCGCCAGCGCTTGAGCTTGAGGATGCCGTTGCCGGCCTCGGCGGCGCTGATCGCCCGGCCCAGGCTCTTGCGCGCATCGCCGGTAAAGAGAGGCACGGTCCCGGCGCCCGCACTCGCGCCCAGGATCACATCGTCGGTGGCCAGCACCCCGGCGGCCGGCGTCTTGTCGGCCACGGTGGTCACCAGAATCTGATAGGGCGCGAACCCCGTGGTCGCATCCTGCTCGGCGGTCACCGACCAGAAATGATAGATCCACCCGCGCATCCCGGTGGGTCCCAGGTTGTAGGTCCATTTCCGGGACTCCTGGTCAATCGTGGCGGCCGCGCCCGGC
>JBILFE010000534.1:0-3380 GCA_044351705.1 Luteolibacter sp.
ATCTGCATGCGGGGGCCGGCGGCGTTGGTTTTGAATGGGAGGGTGGCGCACGACCAGCGCACCTCGCCACCTGCTTCGGCGCGCAGCGGGATCCACTGGCTGTCTTGTGGAAGGTCGCCGTCGAGGTAATAGACGCTGCCTGGCGCGGGCTGGATGATGCGCAACTCCGGGGCTGTGGTGGCGAGGGTGACGAGGGTGCCCAGATTGTTCTGGGAACTCGCCAGCCATGGACCGTATTCGGCCGGCAAGCGCACGCGGTCGGCGGTGTCGTAATCGTCCGGACGGGCGGCTGCAGGGGGGCGCAGGCATTTTTCGTCGATCCCCCCGCGCCGGTCGGCGGGCGCCAGGCGACCCGTTAGAGGGTCGGTTTTGAAGGTGTTGACTTGCGGGGGTGGCGCGAACCACGAGGTGCCGAAGCGCGTGTGGAGGTGCTCGACGAGCTCGTGCATGACGGGGGCCGCGCCGGTCACGCCGGTGATGTCGCGCATGGGCGTGCCGTCGGGATTGCCGACCCACACGGCGACCGTGAACTCGGGCGTGTAGCCAATCGTCCAGTTGTCGCGATAGTCCGAACTGGTGCCGGTCTTACAGGCGACGGGAAAATCGAAGCTGAGCCACGAGCCAAGGCCGAAAGAAGCGGCGCGGGCGGCATTGTCGGAGAGCATGTCGGCCAGGAGGAAGGCGGCGCCGGCATCAAACACGCGGCGGGCCGGAGGACAGGCATCCTGCCGGTCATGGACGACGGGCTGCCAGCCTGTCGGTTCATTGGCGGACAGGCGGGACGCGCTGTCTTCCCTAACAGGCTGGAAGCCTGTTTTCCGCAGCAGTCGATAGGGATGATGCATGCCGAGCCGGGCGAGGGTGGCGAAGGCGTTGGCGAGTTCGAGCAGGCGCACCTCGCCGTTGCCAAGGGTGAGACCCAGACCGTAATAATCGGCCGGATGATCGAGCGTGGTGATGCCCACATCGCGCAGCGCGCGGTGCAGGGCCGGGGGGCCGCCCGCGAGTTCCAGCACGCGGATGGCGGCCACATTGAGGGAATTGCCAAGCGCGAAGCGCAGGGTGACCGGGCCGTGAAAGCGGTGGTTGTAGTTGTTAGGCCGGTAGCTGCCGGTGGGTGTGGCGAAACTTGTCGGCACATCGGGCACGACGGTGCAGGGATGGGCGTCTTGTTCCAGAGCCAACAGATAGGTGAACGGCTTGAGGGTCGAGCCTGACGAACGCGGCATCCAGGCTCCGTTGGTCTCGCCTGAACCGGCGAGTGCGAGGACCTCGCCGCTGCGGTTGTCGATGACCACGACGGCTCCGCTGGTGGCGTGTTTGTCGATGAGTCGCTGGAGATTATCCGCGAGCGTGCGTTCGGCGAAACGGTTCAGCTCGAGGTCGAGGGTGGTGTGCACCGGTCCGCCGCCGGGCGGGACCAAGCCACGGCGCGTCAGCAGCAGATTGACGAAATGCGGGGCTTCAAACTCGTGGGTTCGCGGCAGGAGCAGGATCGGTTCGTCGATAGCGCGGGCGTAAGCGGCGGCATCGAGACGGCCGCCAGCGAGCATGCGCCCGAGGACCCACCGCTGGCGGGCGCGGGCCGCGGCGAAATGATCGTGCGGGTTGAGGCGGGTCGGGGCATTGGGCAACGCGGCAAGCAGCGCGGCCTCGGCGGCGCTCAGGTCCGAGGGAGGCTTGCCGAGATAATGCCGGCTGGCGGCGGCGATGCCGGTCTGCAGGTCGCCGTAATCCAGCCGGTTGAGGTATTCTGTTAGAATGTAGTCCTTGTCCCAACGGCGTTCGACGGCGAGGGCGAGCCACATTTCCCGGAGTTTATTGGCGAAGGTGCGCGGCACCGGGCGTGCCAGTTTGACGAGTTGCTGGGTGATGGTGGACGCTCCGGAGGCCGGCCCGTTGCCGCGGGCGGCTTCGCGGACGGCGCGGCAGATCGCGATGGGGTCCACTCCCGGGTGGGACCGGAACCGCGCATCCTCCGCGCCGAGGGTGGCGGTGATCAAGTGCGGCGACACATCCGTTAGATCGCACTGGCGGGAAAGCCGGCGGTCATCGACGAGCAGCGTGCGCAGCGGCTGACCGTGGCGATCCAAGAACTCGGTGCTTGCGGGCGGCGCGGATAGGAGGGGCACCGGGAGCGGGGTGAGGCGCAGCGCGATTTCGAGCGTGATGATTGCTGGCACCAGCACGAGCAAGGCGCGGCGGCAGGGTTTGCGAAGTCGAATGCTCATGCGCCAAGGAAATTGGAAACCAAGGGTGACAGGATCTTACGGATGATGAAAGCGCGATGTGTTCTAACCAGCGGTGATTATCAGCCCTTTGTTGACCGGGCGAACCCGGATTGTGAATCTGTGAGAGCGGACCAGGGCGTAAAAGGGGGGCTAGAACACATTGCGCACCTGATTGACGCGTGGAGGCTTGCCGTCCTCGACATAGACCTCGATCACATCGAAGCGCCAGGGGAGTTGACGCGTGCCCAAACGCCGCAGCCAGTCGTTGGCGCCGCGCTCGATGAGACGTTGCTTGTGCTTGTCCACCGCATCCAACGGGCGGATCTTGCTGTGCGCGTGGCGGGTCTTGACTTCAACAAACAACAACAGGCGCTGGTCGCGGGCGATGATGTCCACTTCGCCAGTGCGGCGGCCACGGCGCGTGTTGCGGAAATTGCGGGCCAGGATCTTGCAGTGGTGGGCGCGCAACCAGGCGGCAGCGACGCGTTCGCCGTAGTTTCCCAACCATTGGCGGTCGCGCGGTTGGCCGTCAGGCCCGGTCAAACGGCAAGGGGAGTTGAGCCACGGGCTCAAACGAGCGACGATGGTGGCAACAAGGGCCGTGAATCCGAAGCGCTTCAAGATGGAACTTTGTGCCATATCCCTGGTGTTTGGCAAAGCCGTATTGTGGGAATTGCGCATCGATTTGGCGCAACAGACGGTCGCGGGTGACTTTGGCAATGATGCTGGCCGCCGCGATGGAACACGAACGCCCGTCGCCTTTGACGATGCCAGTGTGCGGCCACGGGAATTCGCGCAGCGGCAAGCCATCGATCAGGCAATGGTCCGGCACCACCGCCAGTCCCGCCACCGCCCGCCGCATCGCCAGATGGGTGGCACGCAAAATATTGAGGCGGTCGATTTCCTCGGCAGAGGCTAGCGCCACGGACCAGACCACGCGCGGATCGGTGGTTAGAACCTGATAGATGGTGTCGCGCTTGTTGGCATTGAGTTTTTTCGAGTCATCCAGGCCGGGGCATGAAAACCCCGCCGGCAGAATTACCGCCGCCGCTGCCACCGGGCCGGCCAAGGGGCCACGACCGGCCTCGTCCACGCCGGCGATGGTGGTCAGGCCGCGGGCAAGCAGGGCGTGTTCGAGGGAGAAATCGG
>JBILFE010000535.1:0-3370 GCA_044351705.1 Luteolibacter sp.
CGGCCTATGATGTCACCGCGCAGGTGACGCGCGGCGGCAATGCCCTTGGCGTAATGTTAGGCAATGGCATGTATAATGTGCCGGGCGGGCGTTATGCCAAGTTCAAGGGCACGTTCGGCCCGCCCAAGGTTATTCTGCAACTGCATGTCGAGTATGCCGACGGCACCACCACGGCCGTGGTCAGCGACGGGTCATGGACATGGGCGCCCAGCCCTGTGGTGTTCTCGTGCATGTTCGGCGGCGAGGACTACGACGCCCGCATGGAGCTGCCGGGTTGGGACAAGCCGGGCTTCAAGGGTGACGCGTTCCAAGCGGCGGCGGTGATGGATGGACCCGGTGGACAACTCACGGCGCAGGCGGCGCCCCCGATCAAGGTGATGCGGGAATACAAGCCGGTTAAAACCACCCAACCCAAACCCGGCGTGTGGGTCTATGATTTCGGCCAAAACTGCGCCTCCATGCCAAAGCTCACGGTGTAAGGGCAGGCTGGCACCAGCGTGCGCCTGACGCCCGGCGAATTGTTGGATGGCAAGGGACTGGTCTCGCAGGCGAGCTGCGGCGGACCGGCATATTATACCTACACGCTCAATGGCAAGGGCACCGAGACCTGGATGCCGCGCTTCTTTTATTACGGCTCGCGCTACCTGCAGGTGGACACCTCCGGCCATCCGCCGGACGCCGCGCCGCGGATCATCGAACTCACCTCACAGTTTGTGCATTCGTCCGCAGCCGGCGTCGGCTCGTTCAATTGTGCCAATCCGTTGGTCAACCGGGTTCACGACCTGATCAATGCCGCCATCAAGAGCAACCTGCAGAGCGTGCTCACCGACTGCCCGCACCGCGAAAAACTCGGCTGGCTGGAATGCACCCACCTGTTGGCCGGTTGCCTCATGTACAACTATGACGTGCCGACGTTCTATCACAAAATTTCCAACGACATGAGCGAGGCGCAACTTGCCAATGGCATGGTGCCGGACATCGCCCCCGAGTTCACCGTTTTTGACGGCGGCTTCCGCGACTCGCCCGAATGGGGCAGCGGCTTTGTCATCGCACCATGGCAGGTCTATCAGATGTATGGCGACCGCGCGCTGCTGGCACGGCATTACGACGGCATGAAACGCTATGTCGCATATCTGACAAGCAAATCCAAGGATCACATCGTCGCGCACGGCCTCGGCGATTGGTATGACACCAGTCCGGGCGGCCCCGGCGAATCCACCCTCACCTCGCGCGGCGTGACCGCCACCGCCATCTACTATCAAAACCTGATGATTTTGAAGGAAGCCGCGGCACTGTTGGGCAAGCCCGACGAAGCGCGCGGGTTCGAGGAACTCGCCGCCGCGGTTAATGAGGCATTCAACCGGAAATTTTTCAATGGCACGAAGAACCAATACGACCGCAACAGCCAGACCGCCAACGCCATGCCGCTGGTGGTCGGATTGGTGCCGGAAGAACGCCGTGCCGCCGTGCTGGACGGGCTGGTGGCGCAGATCCGCGCCGGTGGCAACCGCGTCACCGCCGGTGACATCGGCTTCAACTACCTCATGCGCGCACTCTCCGATGGCGGCCAAGGCAACGTGCTCTATGACATGCTCGTCCGCGATGACGGCCCGGGCTATGCCTATCAACTCAAGATGGGTGCCACCTCACTCACAGAAGCATGGGACAGCAATCCGGGCTCGTCACAAAACCACTGCATGCTCGGCCACATCGAGGAATGGTTCTATCGCGGGCTCGGCGGCATCGCCTGCGACCCGGCGGGCCCGGGCTTCAAAAAGATCCTCATCAAACCGCAGATTGTCGGTGATTTGACCGAGGCAACCGTGGCCTACGAATCACCCTATGGCCGCATCGCCAGCCAGTGGCGGCGCGCCGGTGACCGGTTGACGCTCACGGCCACCATTCCTAACAACACCACCGCCACCGTGCATGTCCCGGCAAAGGAAGCGGCAGCAGTGACAGAATCCGGCAAGCCCGCCGCAGAGTCGGCAGGCGTCCGGTTTCTGCACATGGAAAACGCGGCGGCGGTCTATGCCGTCGGCTCCGGAACCTATCGCTTCCAATCACAGTAACCATCATTTTCACATTTCCAGCTAGGTGGTTCAGCCACGGCTAGTTACAAATCAATCGATGATCGGACCCGCTAAGAATCGCGCCAGCATTTTGACGAGAAATATCAAGCACATGATCAACTCACGCGCCATCACATGTCTTCTGGCAATGGTCTGCTGCCATTGCTCACTCATCGCCGCCGACCTTGCCAAGCCACGAATTGAGGTATTCAAAGCCAAGCGGGAGTTGCGACTTTATGACGGAGACCAGCTGGTTAAGACTTTCCCTGTTGCACTCGGATCCAATCCATTACCTGCTAAAATGCGTCAGGGCGACAGAGCCACTCCAGAAGGGTCGTATTTCATCTGCCTCAAGAATCCGCAGAGTCGGTTTCACCTTTCTTTGGCCATTAGCTATCCAGGACCAGCAGATGCCAGGCGCGGGCTGAAGGCCAATCTAATTTCAAAGCAGCAATACAATGCTATTCTCAAGGCAGACGCAGACCGCAAAACCCCACCGTGGAATACCAAACTCGGAGGGGAAGTTTTCGTGCACGGCAACGGTTCCTCACCCGACTGGACCTGGGGGTGTGTGGCACTAGACGATCCTGATATTGATGAGTTGTACCGTCTGGTGCCAGTTAAGACGCCGATTGTAATTTATCCATGAAAACCATACCACCCCATTTTCAGATCCCCGCCGCCTTGGCCGGCATGTTTTTCATGCTGCCCGGCTGTGCGCCGGTGCCGACCCAGACGGATGTGAAGGCGCCGGCCATCGTCGTCAAGGAACTCATCAAGACGGACAAGAGCTGGGATGGAAAGGTGCTGCCGGCCTATCCGCCAGGCCGGCCGCAGGTCACGATCCGCCGCATCACCGTGCCCGCCGGAGCCCGGCTTGAGACCCACCGCCATCCGGTGATCAATGCCGGCATGTTGCTGAGCGGGCAACTCACGGTGGTGACCGGCAATGGCAAGACCCTGCATCTGAAAGCGGGAGATCCCATCGTCGAGTTGGTCAGCACGTGGCACTACGGGATCAACCAAGGCCGTGTTCCTGCGGAGATCCTCGTCGTATATGCCGGCGTCGTGGATACGCCCATCGCGGTCGTCAACCCGCACTGAGACCCCGACAAGAAACGAAGTCGCGACGATGCTGGGCAGGGACGCACCTCCGGGCATGCGCGTCAAGTTAACGGGATTTTATGATTTTGCGTGACGATTTTTACCACTGAATGCACTGAGGACCACTGATGCCACTGAAATAATCATAAAATTCTTCTCAGTGGTATCAGTGGCAATCAGTGTTTCAGTGGTTT
>JBILFE010000536.1:0-3369 GCA_044351705.1 Luteolibacter sp.
ACCACTGATTCCACTGATTTGAACTGATTTGCCTGATTATTTGAAGATTTCGTGCCAGGCTATCTACGCTTCGCTTCGGTTCACAGAAAGAATTGGATTGTTGTATATCCTATCGAGCATTGATGCCAATTGACAAGCGCCCAGACCGGCGCTCAACCAAACTCCTGCCAAGCGCTGAGCGCGCTGCGGATCTGCCGGCGATACCCGAGCCACGACCAAAACCAAGCATTGGCGGCAATCGCCGCCACTAACAGGCTGATCCAGGCCAACGATTTGCCGCTGCCGCCGGCGGACAGCGCCGGCAGGATGGCAACCAGAGCCGCCACCAGGCCGATGCCCAGTCCCCATCGGATGAACTGCCCGACTTCCAGCAGCACCACGCGGCGGGTGGTCGCGGCCGGAACCCCCAGGCTGTGCAGGATGGCGAATTCATAGCGCCGTTCACTCAGGTTGCGTGCCGTTAGAAGCCCCAACCCGGCGCTGCCGACAATCACCCCGAGTCCTCCTAACAAATGAAATATCGCGATATAAGTGTTTTCCACGCCGTTGAATGCGGCCAGACGCTCACCCGTGGTGGTTATCGCGGCACCTTGATCGGCCAGCGCGCGCTGCAATTCCGCACGCCCCGCAGCGGGCGCCATGTGGCTTTCCAACAGGAATATCCGCGGTCCCTCCGCGGCCGGGTAGTGTTGCAAGAAGCGGGACTCATCGACCACCAGGCTGCCCTGAAACACCGACCCGTCAAGCGTGCCCGCGATCTCCACCGGAAACTCGTGGCCCCATTCGTCCTGATAGATAAGCCGCTCGCCGAGTTTCTTTTTCAAGACCCAGAGCAGGGTGGTTTCATCCACAAACGCCCGCATCACCTCGCCTTGGCGCAGCGTGTTCCAATCCTTGGCGCAGCCCGCGAGCACTTGTTTGATCGGAAACGCGCCGAGCTTTGACAGCATCGCAACATCCGTCGCGAGCATCCGTGGCCGCGACACCTGGTTGAGATTGAAACAGCTCGCATCATCCCCGGCCCCGACCCGCAGCGCCAGCACTTGTCCGAATTGACTCCGGGCGGCGCCCAAGCCTAACAAATCAGTCGCGGCTTGGGTGCCATTGCCGCGGTTCATAGCCGTGGTGGTTTCCACCCAGAAGGCAAAGCCGCCGCTGCCACTGCCGCGTTGTTTCCATTCATCGCCGCCGTGCTTGCGGAATGCCGCCACCGCCACCACCAAAAACACCCCGCTCGCCAGACTGCCCACCACCACCAGACTGCGCGTCGTGCGCCGCCCGCAATTCAAGTCCGCCAACCGGCGCGGCGACAACCCGCCGCCGGCCGCCGCCGTGCGCCGCCGCAGCACCCATTGATAGAACGCCAGCCCGGCTAACAAAAACAGGAACCCGGCCAGGAAAAACGCCCCCGGCACTCCCAGCACCGCGCTGCCCGCCAGCGCCGCCAACCCTGACACCGCGAAGCCAAGCGCCCACCACGGCAGCCGACGCGCACTGGTGCGCCGCACCTCTTCACTACCCGCTTCCAGGCGCAGGCTCACACCCTGCCGTGCCTGCTTGCGCGTCACCAGCCAGATCACCCCCATCATCAGGCACACAAAAACCGCCGTGCCGCCCACCAGCGTCGTCACCTCGGCGTGGAAGCGGAACAAGCGCTGGCCGCCGGAACCGCTCCAGATGGTTTCCAACAAACCTAACAAAATCCGGGTGTAAGCCACCGCCAACAGCGCGCCGATGGCGCTGCCTGCCACCACCACGCAGAGACCTTCGAGCAGGCGCCAGCGCAGGATCTTGCCAGGGGAAATGCCGAGGGCGGCCAGCAAGCCGCTCTCGCGGTTGCGCTGCTCGATGTGGAAGCGGAACAACATCGCCGTCAACGCCACCGCCGCCGCCATCAGAAACAGGCTCATGCCTAACAACAACCCGGCGAAGTCCACTGCCGCCAGCGTCCGGCCCTGCGTGCCGACGTCCTGCAGCAGCAGGCCCGCCACGGCCGGGGTCATCGCTTGGTTCAATTCAAGTGCGACGTTCAACGCCGCCATATCAGCTAGTTCTCCCGGAGCGATGGGCAGGCGCAGCGCGGTGAATTCGCCCCAGCGGTTGCCGAACAACTCGCGGCCTGTAGCCAACGGCAAAAACACTTTGGGCGTGCCCCGGTGCGCATCCCAGTATGCCTCATCCTTGTCGCGGATGCGTTTGATATCGATCGGCACCCCGGCATCCCAGTCCGCGGCCTTTTCGGCACTGGCAACGCCGGGAAAATCCGGCATCCAGTGCCGGTCGGCCGCCAGACCGGTTAGAGGAACGACCCCCGCCACCGGCAACTTGGCGCTGCGTTCCACCAAACGGTTGCCGGCATCCAGCGCGTAGTAGTCGAGCCGCAGCTCGTCACCCAACTTGGCACCGAGGTCGTCGGCCAGCCAGGCGTTGAGCACCGCGCCGGTTGTCGGATTTGGCAAAAACGGAGCCGCCGGCGGCTCCACTGCGCTAACCATCGAATACGGGGTGGTCTTGCCATTGGCGGCAAGCGTGTTGGCCATATAGGTGATCACCGGCTGCGCGGCCGGGAAGCGTTGCTGAATCAGCGCCGCCACCTTGCGGTCAAAGAAGATCCGCGCGGTGCGTATTTCCAAGGCCCTGGCCAGCGGCACCTGCTTCACCGTGAGGCCATAATCCTCCAGGGTGCAGCGACGGGTGACGCGATCTAACAATTCTGCGTGCCCCAGCCCCTTGCGGTTTTGCAGCAACAACAAGTTGGCCTTGCCGGCCAGCCCGAGGGCCTGCTGCAACCGCTCGATCGGCACAAACACCGTCGCTTGCGGCAACTGCGTGGCCTCCAGGCTGAAACGGCCGAAGCGCGCGTCGCCACAAATCTCACTCACTCCCCCGCGCAGCGCGACCACCTCCGCAGCCTTGCCTGCCAACGGCGCGTCCCGCGCGACCATGCCCGGCTTTTCAAAGCGCAGCACCAGCGTCTCGTTAGACCCCAGCTCCAAACTCCGGGCGAGGTGCTCGTTGACGAAAAACTCGCGGTCCTGCGGCGCCACCACGCCGTCCGCGCACGCGGCGAGAGCCTCGCTGTCGGCACCCGGTCCGAGTTGCCAGAAGCGCCGGTCCACACCCAACACCTGCACGTTGCCCAGCGCCCGTCCGCTGCGCTGCACGGTTGCCGTCGCCTTTACCAACAACACCGGCGCCGCCTGCGTCGCGGAGTATGTTAGGTCGTCGGCCAATGCCGCGCGGAAAAACCGGTCGCCGCCGACCAGCACGGCATTGACCCTGCCCAGGCGCGCTGCGGCCACCTGCCGCAGCGTGGCCGTGACCGAATCACCGGCCAGCAGCGCGCCTAACAAAACCATCGCGCCCAGG
>JBILFE010000601.1:0-3060 GCA_044351705.1 Luteolibacter sp.
GGTGATCGGACTGAGTCCCGATTCGAGTTTTTCCAGGCGTCCGCCGGTACTGTGGATCATCTCGCCTTCGACCCCAATGGCCACTGACGCGCGGCCCAACCCCGAGGCGAGTTGCACGTCCACCGTGTGCGAGAGTCGACCGGGAACGGCGAGTGGCGTGTTGAGCACCTCGGCGCCCCACTTGAGTGTGTCGCCATCTAACTTGCAGGTCGTGGTTTTGACCTCCGGTCGCAACCATGCCAGTTCGCGCCGCAACGATTCATTGATTGCGGCCACCTCGGCGATGAAAGCCCCTGCGTCACCAACCGGATAGCGGAGACGCACCAACGTTCCATGCTCGGAGTCAATGAGCTTGGTGATTTCGCCAGCTTCCACTTCGTAGAGTTTGCCAGAGTAGTCGGCGCGGATTTCGAGATGATAACCCGGGCTGCCTTCGGACAGGGTGAAGAGTTGCAATGATTCGAGCGGATAGACAAAAGCGGAGATGCGTCCGAGCGAGTAGTAGCCGATACATCCCTCCCGGCCTTCCTTGCTGCTGTCGAAAAGCGTCAGATAGTTGTTCTCAATCACATCGCGGGTCATGCCGCAGCCATTGTCAATGAAGTCCGCCACCATGCAGCCGTCTGCATGGCGGAAGTCGATGCGGATGCGGGTGGCGCCGGCATCCGCCGAATTCTGGCCAAGCTCGCGAAAGGCGAGGCGGCGGTCGGGGAATTGTTGGAGCAGGCTTTCGATGATATCGTGTGCCGCCACCCGGAAGGCGGGGCGCGGTGATTCGTCGAGGATGGGTTCGCCGCAGTACGCCGGAATGGGTTGGCTGGCGTTATGTTTCTTGCGGCCCGTTGAGTTGTGGTGTGGATTTCTCATCGCCACGCCTATATACAGGATGTGTGCCAGCGTTGAGGGCTTGCTTCATAAGTCATTCATGTTGAATGGTGAGTGGCTGAAAATATTTTCAACGGGAAGAGTTGATGGGATTGAGTTAGACTGCGGGTGTTGAGTTAGCAGGAGAATAGGCTTCCAGCCTGTCGTTTCATGCACGGACAGGCGGGACGCGCTGTCTTCCATCACAGGCTGGAAGCCCGTCTTCCTATCAAAATGCGCTAAACTAAGCGTATTAGGCACTTTTGCAGCGCTGTTGCCAAAGGTCCGGCGATTGGTTACGCTCGCACCGTGCAGACGGTGAAATATATCGAGATTGACGAGGGCATGGGACTGGCTGTCCACGAATGTCGCCCTACGGAGTTTGGCGTGCGCACCGGGGAGCAGGCCGGCAACCCGTGCGTTTGTGTGGTCCGCGAGGCGGATTGGGGCACGCTGGCCCCACTGTGCCCGGCGGTCGATGACCGAGGCACCAAGCACAAGGCCAAAGGGCTCAATGCTTACATGTTAGGGAGGGATCGCGTGCCGGTGATCCGCGCCGACTATGAACACGCGGGGCGCTGTCTCCAGAGCATCGAGGTCCTCCTGAAAAGCGCCGCGGAAACGCCAGGCACCCAGCTTTATGTGGTTGTTGTGGCCACAGGGATTTTTGACGAGTTGCTCAAGCGGGCGCAGGATTCCGCTGCGGGCACTTTGCACCGCAAGGCCATGTCGCCTAACATTTCATCCGACCCTAACGAGTTGATCCTCAGACATCTTGGCCGAGTTGCGCCCGATCATCCGTCCCGGCGCAAGCTGATTGGCGCATCGGCGAAGCTCGAACTGGTGCGCAGCATGGCCGACCGGGCGTCGCACTGCGACATGCCGGTGCTGATCCTCGGCGACTCGGGAACCGGCAAGGAAGTCACCGCGCGGCTGATCCATGATTGTGGCGAGCGCGCGAAATCGGGGCGTTTTCTGGCGGTGAATTGCGCGGCCATTCCCGACGAATTGCTGGAGTCAGAACTGTTCGGCAGCGTCAGTGGTGCCTTCACGGGGGCGACTAACAAAAAGGGGCTGTGGGAGATGGCACAGGACGGCACGCTTTTTCTCGACGAGATCGGCGATCTGTCGCTCCGCCACCAGGCGAAAGTCCTGCGTGTGCTCGAAGAAGGCGTGGCGCGCCGGGTGGGCGGCGACAAGGATATTCAGGTCAACGCCCGCATCATTGCGGCGACCCACCGCGATATCGAAGGCAACGTCCGCACGGACAAGTTCCGCCAAGACCTCTACTACAGGCTTTACGGCATCCGAATTCTACTTCCCTCGCTGGACGAGTGCCCCGGCGATATCGCCCTCCTTGCCGCCCATTTCTGGAAAGGCATCGTCAGCAAGCCCGCCGCCAGACTGTCCCATGCCGTTTGCACCCTGCTAGAATCCATGTCCTGGCCGGGCAATGGCCGTCAGCTCAAGGCGCTGCTGAAACGCGTCCGCCAGCTTTTCGATACCGATGAACCCGGTGTTGAACATTTTCAGCTTCTCGCGCTGCACGAGGGCAATGGCATGACAGCAAGCTCATGCCAGCAGGCCGCACCCGGCGTGTCCATGCAAATGGAATGCCTTGCACACTTGCGGCGGACCGCCACCGCCCTGCACTCGGTCGAGTTGGTGCTCCGGCGGCGCGACCGTGATGCGGCGCACTCCGCCCCACCGGTGGAGCTTTCCGGAATGCAGTGGGCTAACCTTAGAATGTCCGTCGAGGAAATCCGCACCCTCTGCCGAGAGCCGCTGCTGTTTGACTCCGAGCCGCTCTTCCGCAAGATCGAAGCCATCGTCGAATCCCTTGATGCATTCAACGGCATGTCGAACTCATCTCTAGACCCGGATGATTCCGAGGCCGGTTCCGATACCACACAAGACCTGCTAGACCACATCCAATCCGCCATGCACGATGTCTTCTCAGCCACTCAAGCGCTGGTCTCTGACCTCTGAAATGGGTACAGGACAAAAAAGTTAGTGGTCGGGTGCGTTGTGGCTTTACGGGATTCTGAACGGTGGCTTGCCTCAGGCAGGGACCGTTCTCCGAACGGTCCGGTTGGCAGCGTGGCACCCACCCGGAACGGACCGCACTTCCAAGAACCTTGACCCGCCATCCGCCGGACCTTTCGGAGAAAGGTCCCTGCCTTGGCTTCGCGCTTG
>JBILFE010000537.1:0-3359 GCA_044351705.1 Luteolibacter sp.
CTGGTACAACAAGCACCGGAGCCGGCGCGGGACGCTGTGGATGGAACGCTTCAAAAGCGTGCTGGTGGAGGACGGCGAGGCGCTGCGGACGATGGCGGCCTACATCGACCTCAACCCGCTGCGTGCCGGCATGGTGAAAGACCCGAAGGATTACCGGTGGAGCGGTTACGGGGAAGCGATGGGCGGCGGCACGGCGGCGCGCAGCGGGTTGTGCGGGGTGGTCGGGCATGCGGATTGCGGCGCAAAAGCCTGGGACACGCCGGCCACCGCAAAAGGCATGAGCGCGGCGGAAGTATACCGGTGCTGGTTGTTTGAGGACGGCCGTGAGCGGTCGGGCGCCAGTAGCGGCGGAGCCAAGAAGCGGGCGGGGATTGGCAGCGAAGAGGCCGCCGAAGAGAAACAACGGCAGGGAAAATTGAGCCGTGCCGCGTTGTTGCGCTGCCGGGTGCGGTATTTCTCCGACGGATTGGTGTTAGGCACGAAATCCTATGTGGACGGGGTGTTTGAGGCCTATCGCGGGCATTTCGGGCCGAAGCGAACCAGCGGTGCGCGGGCGTTGCTGGAAGACGCCCAAGGCAGCCTGTTCACGGCACGACAGTTGGCAGTGCGAACGGTGGGGTAGGGTTCTGAAAATCAAGGCTTTGAGTGGCGGCATCCAGCGTCAAGCAAAGGTGCAGTGGATTGGCAGCCAAATGATTTCTCGACCCGGAGAAACCGGATGGGTATTCTCAGCGGCGGGATTTGTATGTTCAGCGAGACCAATATTCCTAACATGAGAGGTGTCTAGCGTGCCAACCCACCGGAATAAAATTATGAAACTCGGATTCGTCACCGCCATTTTCCCCGAACTAAACCTTGATCAAGTCCTCGAATTCGCCGCCGGCGAAGGTTTCGGCTGCATTGAAGTCATGTGCTGGCCGGTGGGCAAGGCAGAGCGCAAGTTCGCTGGCGTCACACACATTGACGTCGGCGGTTTTACCATGGGCCAGGCCGATGATGTCAACGCCCTCTGCGCCCGGCACGGCGTTAGCATCAGCGGGCTGGGTTACTACCCGAACCCGCTCGATCCCGACCTCGCTGCCGCCAAACGCCAGGTGGACCATCTCAAGAAGGTCATCGTCGCCGCACAGAAGCTCGGGATCAAGAACGTCAATACCTTCGTCGGTCGCGACTGGACCCGGACGGTGGACGAGAATTGGCCGCGCTTTCTCAAGACTTGGAAGTCGATCATTACTTTTGCCGAGGATCACGACATCCGGATTGGCATCGAGAACTGCCCGATGTCATTCAGCCGCGACGAATGGCCCGGCGGTAAAAATCTGCTGACCACGCCGGTCATCTGGCGGCGGGCCTTCAGCGACATCCCGAGCCAAAACTTCGGGCTCAACTACGACCCGTCGCACTTCATCCTTCAGCACATGGACCCCATCTCGCCACTCTCTGAGTTCAAGGACAAGTTGTTTCACCTTCATGCAAAGGATGTGCGCATCCGCACCGAGCGGATCAACGACGTGGGCATTTTCGCCTATCCGTTGGAATGGCATCAGCCGCGCATCCCCGGCTTCGGCGACATTGACTGGGCACGCTACATGGCCGCGCTGCACGACATCGGCTACGACGGTCCGGTATGCATTGAGGTGGAAGACAACACCTTTGGCAGCACGCTTGAAGGGCGCAAGAAGGCCGTGAAAGTAGCCGGCAAGGTCCTGGCTCCGTTCTTCGGATGACACGGGCCGCGCGCCCAAGGAGCACGCCACTGCTTAGCCACAAGACCGTCGCAATTACGCTGGCACGCAACGACGGGAGTGCGGCACCCCTTATTTTCCGTGTTGGGTGTTAGGCTTTGGCGGGGGGTGTTTGGGGGGATGGCGGGTACCCGCGGGTTGGGCCGCCTTTTTGGCTTCGATGTCACGGGTGCGTTTGCGCCAGTCGCGGCGCGGCGGTTTGTCACCGGGGGATGGCGCGGGGATGGGGGCGTGGTAGTCGAAGCCGCGCAGGCGTTTGCGGGCAAGGCGCTGGCCGATGGCGAGTTCGAGGATATCGAGCAGATTGAGATCGTGTTTGGGAACAAAGCTGATGGCGTCGCCCAGCGTCTCGGCGCGGCCGGTGCGACCGATGCGGTGGACGTAGTCCTCGGGGTTGACGGGGAAATCATAGTTCACGACGTGGCTGACGCCGCCGATGTCGATGCCGCGCGCCACTATGTCGGTGGCGACGAGGACCTGGGTTTTACCGTCCTTGAAGTCCTGGAGGGCTTGCTGGCGTTGTTCCTGTGAGCGGCTGGAATGCAGCCTGGCGACTTTGACCTGGGCGAGTTTGAGGAAATTCGTGAGGCGGTCCGCGCCGTCCTTCATGCGGGCAAAGACCAGTACCTTGCTGAAATGCGGCAGCCGCAGCAGTTCTAACAGCAGTGCGGATTTCAAATGCGCCGGTACCTCATAGACGCACTGGTTGACGGTGTCCGCGGGGTTGGAGCGTTTGCCGATCTGGACCATCCTGGGTTGATAGAGAAACCGCCGCGCCAGTGACTCGATCGCTTTGGACAGGGTGGCTGAGAACATGAGGGTTTGCCGTCGTTTGGGCAAGGTGCTGACAATCGCCTCGATGTCCCGCAGAAAACCCATGTCGAGCATCCGGTCGGCCTCATCGAGGACGAGCATTTCCAGCGGATGAAAATCCAGCTTATGGCGGCCCAGCAGGTCGAGCAAGCGGCCGGGGGTGGCGACGAGGATGTGGACGCCCTTGTGCAAGGCCTTGATTTGGGCGGCTTCATCGACGCCGCCGTGGATGGCGGCGACGCGGATCGGGAGGAATCGGCCGTAGGCGCGGATGTTGCCCATGATCTGGACGGCCAGTTCCCGGGTCGGCGCGAGAATAAGCGCCTTGATGCCGCGCGGTGGATCGTGATGTTGCTGCTGCGACAAGCGATGGAGCATCGGCCACACGAATGCGGCCGTCTTGCCGGTGCCGGTCTGGGCAATGGCAATCAAGTCGTGGCCGTGCATCACCTTGGGAATGGCCGCCGCCTGCACCGGGGTCGGGCGGGCGTAGCCGGCATGCCCAATGGCGCGCATGATCCCGGCCTCAAGTCCAAAGTTGCTAAATGGCATGCGCGGATCCTACCCCGATGACGCTGCCGATGGCACGCATATAAAGTCCGCCACGGGCCGAAATTCCCTTGGCTAAAATCCCGGCACCGGCAGGAATCCTCTTGCCAAGCGCTGCGGCAACCTCTATCACACCTTCCGCCAGGCATAGGACCGAGCTCACACGGTGGGTTTTTTCAACCGGTTATTTTCAACAACATCAAACGAAGGAACGACGAGATGAAACGCAGGGATTTTCTAACGGATACGGCG
>JBILFE010000538.1:0-3357 GCA_044351705.1 Luteolibacter sp.
GGATTTTGCCGCCTCCGTCCGGGTTGTCCACGATGCCGCCTTGCAGCAGGGTGGCGGGACGCGTGGTGTAGCTGGTGCAGGCCACGCTCAGGGTGACCGAGGCGCTGGCGCTGCTGCCGGTGCCGTTGGCCAGCACATAGTTGAAGTAGGCCGGGGTGGCCTCGGCCAGACCGGTGGCGGGGGTGAAGGTGATCCAGCGTCCGCTGAGGGTGACAGTGCCGCCGGACAGCGCGCTGACCGAGCAGACTGTGAGGCTGCGGCCCAGCGGGTCGCTGTCATTGGCGAGCAACTGCGCCACCGCGATCTTGGTGAGACCCTGTGACGAGCGCTCCAAGGCGTCGGCCACCGCCGTGGGCAGGCTGGAATCGAGCTCATAGGTGGCCTCACCCGTGAGGGCCGAGACATTGCCCAGACCGTCGGCCGCCTGCGCGGTTAGGGATTGCGTCCCGTCGGTCAGGTTGGCGGATGGCGTGAGCGACCATGCGCCGCCTGCACCGGCGGTGGCGGTGCCTAACACCGAGCCATTGAGATTGACGGTGACCGTGGAGTTGGCGATGGCGCTGCCGGTGAAGGTGGGGCGCAGCAAGTTGCTGGTGCCGGCCGGGGTGACCAGGGTGGGCGCGGGATAACGGCTGCCGACGATGAACGGCTGCTCATCGAGCGCGCCGGTCACCTGGGTTTGTTGCAGGGTGCGGCCGCTGACCAGGGCGTCGGCGGTGGTCACCGAGATCCAGTGGCTGCCGTCCCATTGGTATAACAACAAGTCGCTGCCGAGGCTGGCGTCCTCCTCGTCCGCATTCCACCCGGCTAACAAATCCACATCGTCGGAGTCGCTGGCAGCCACTTTGTCGAGCGTCCACGTCCGGTTCACCGCCTTCATCCACGCCGGCTTGGCGGCCACGCTGTCGGCCACTTGCACGCCAAACGTGTCGGCTGCGCCGCTGCGGTTGGTCACGGTGAGCGGGTTGGCGGCGGATGCGCCGACCGCCAAAATGACCACCGCGTCACCGGCCACCGCCTGTTGGACCAGGCGGCCAGCGTCCACCGTGGCCAGCCACGCGCCGGTGCCCAGCGTCACCCCGGCCGGATTGTAGAACGTGCCTTTCACGGTCGCCCCGGCGGGCAGTAAAACCGGCGTGCCGGGTTTGACATAGAATGTGGTGTCGGCCTGCACGACCACGGCCTCGGGGAGAAACACCAAGTGCAGGGTGGATTCCTTATGGATATCGTAATGGGCCAAGGTGAGCCCGTCCTCCAGTTGTTTACCAGCGAAGATCAACTGCTGCTGGTACGGCGGAAGGTCTTCCTTGTCCTGGATCTTCTGTTTTACATTCTCAATGGAGTCGGAGGGCTCGACCTCCAACGTGAGGGTCTTGCCGGTGAGGGTTTTGACGAATATCTGCATCGCCGAGGCGTTCATCTGGCAGCACAGCGCGAGCGCCAGCCACCAAAGGCGGGAATGAAACAAGGATTTGGTTTGCATGGGAATGTTGTAGTTGTTGGTTAGCCTGAAATATTTGGAATTTCTTGATTCTTGAAAACTTTGCCTATGCGGCTTTGCGCGAGATAACTCTTATTCGTGGATTTCGTGAAATTCGTGGTTTCTATGTTCCAGGATGAAGAATGAATGAAACGCGGAGTTCGCAGAGGCGCGGAGGATGAGAGGATTTTGAATTTTGGATTTTGGATTGGAAGAGATTTTAGCCACAGAGATCACAGAGGAAGAAAGGATGAGGGATGAAGGATGAAGGATGAAAAGCTGTAGGGTGGATTAGATCCGAAGTCCGAGATGGAAACCACGAATTTCACGAATCTCACGAAATGTGAGTGGGTTGGGATGTCACATCACTGCACATGAAGGTGATTGGCCGGCAAAGTCCGGAAGTGCTTGATCATTCGTGGTTATTCGTGCCATTCGTGGTTAAAACTTCTGTTTTCGGGTTAAAAGCTCACTTCGCCTCCAGCGCGTCGAGGCGGGCTTTGAGCGCGTCGTTCTCGGCCTTGAGCTGTTTGATCGCCTCGGTGAGCACGGGGATGACTTCGGAGTAGGCCACGCTCTTGGTCTGGCGGGCGTCGGTGGCGGTGGAGACCGCCTGCGGCAGCACGGCCTCGACCTCCTGCGCGATAAAGCCGATATGGTTGCGGTCGTCGAGCTTCATCGAGGGGTCAACCGTCTGGTCCCAGTTGAAGGTCACGCCGCGCAGGGCCTCCACAATGGCCAGCGCGTCGCCGATGGGCTGCACGTCCTTCTTCAGGCGCGCGTCGGAGAGTGCGTTGTAGGCTCCGGTGCCCGCCACCGAGCCATTCACATGCAAGGTGTAGGAGGGCGTCGTCGTTCCGATGCCGACGTTGCCGGAAGGTAAAACGGCCATTCTTGCGTGGCCATCAGTCTCTAATAAGATGCTATTGGGTGCTCCATAAGCAGCAATAGACATATTATTATTTATACCCGATCCTAAACCAATATAGCCTTGTTCAGTTCCCTGTGTTTTGAATAAAATAAAATTACGACCGGCATTTGCTGAAGTGTTCTCAAACAAAAGTGCATTATTCATATCAGCACCGGCAATATGTAGTTTGGTAGCAGGTGCAGTCGTTCCAATACCCACGTTGCCGTTTTGAAGAATAGTAAAATCGATCACTGCATCTTGCCTCATATCCACAAAGAATTTGCCGGAAGCATCTTCAAGTCCTAGAGTAGCGAGGTAAGCACCATTTTTTGCAGTGATATCCAAGCCTGTCCATGACTCGGTGCTGGTATTGTTCAGGCTGATGACAGATTGTGTCCCTGACAATGATAACAGCCGGGTTGGCGTCGTCGTGCCAATGCCCACCTTCCCGTTGGCGTCTGAGTAGAGAGCGGAGGTGCCGATCGTGCCGCTGGCGGTGAACTTTGGCACATAGCTGGCCGTGCCGCCGCCGCCGATCTTGCTGTTGAACGTGCTCCAATCCGTGTTCGCCAGATAACCGCTGACGGATGTGGTGGCGGCGGGCAGGGAGAGCGTCAGGTCGCCCGCCAGCGTGCCGCCGCCGGTGAGCGGAGCCGTGGTGCTGATAGTGCGCGTGGCGGCAACCTTGCCGTTGAAGGTCGTCCAATCGGTGCTGGTGAGCGCGCCGGCCTGCGAACCGCTGGCGGTGGCGAGCGAAATCGTGTTGGCGTCGCGGCTGAATGGCGCGCCAAAGGTCAGCGCGCTTTCCTTGCCGCTCAACGTGGCCCAGGTGCTGCCGTCGTAGTTATACAATCCGGGGCTGCCGTCGGTCTGATAGACGAGCAGCCCGGCGGCGGGCGTGACGATGGCAATGCGCTGGGCCTGGGTCATGCGCGGCGGCAGCAGGCCCAGGGTGGACGACGAGATG
>JBILFE010000539.1:0-3355 GCA_044351705.1 Luteolibacter sp.
CGGCACCAGCCTGATGATGCAGATGCTGCGCGCCGGCGGGCTGGAACTCATGAGCGACGGCACCCGCGGCGCCGATGAGGACAACCCGGAAGGGTATTGGGAATGGGAAGACATCCGCAAACTGCCGCAAAACCCGCGCCTCATCGAGCAGGCGTTCGGCAAGGTCACCAAGGTCGTCTCCGCGCTGCTGCCCCACCTGACGCCACGCCATCGCTACAAGGTCATCTTCATGACCCGGCCGCCCGAACAAGTCGTCGAGTCCCAACTCACAATGCTCGCCCGCAGTGGCCGCCACCCGAAATCCGAGGCCGCCCATCTCATCGCCGCGCAACGCAAGCATGCGGCCGGCACGCTCGCCGCACTGCGCGACTCGGGGCGCTTCGAGGTGTTAGAGGTTTCCTATCCCGCGCTGGTCGCCGACCCCGCAGCCGGCATGGCAGCGCTGGCCGCGTTTCTGCCCGCTGTTTTCCAGTCGGGGCCGGCGGTTCTGGCAGCAGTCAAGCCCACCCTGCACCGCAACCGCCAACCCGCGGCGGGAGATCCGGTCTAACACAATGTTGAATGTTGAACCCGAAAACGGAAGTTGCATGGGTAATGGGTGGCGAATTAACCACAGATTACTCAGATTACACCGATTATTTAGTTTGGAATTTTTCACCATTTGCAACTTCGGGGAAGTTGCAAATGGAACCTATTTCAATCCGTGAAATCCGTGTAATCTGTGGTTGATCTATCCGATATCACAAACCAAACTTCGGAGTTCAGGTTAAGGCGTCGTGAATAGACTTCCCTACGAGCGCAAGCGGCGCGCGGCAGCACTCTTCGTAGGAGCGCTGGTAAAAATGCTCTACCTCGATACCAGCGAGTTTCTAACATTTGATCGACGGCAGGCCTCGCTCGCGGCTCACGCCGGCTTGAAGGTCAGCACGCCGTAGGTCTCAAGCCTCGATTTTCCACGGGGCGCGCATCGGTTGGTGGATGAGGGCATTGACGGCGGGGTCGTCGGAGCGCAGGGATTTGGAGTCGAACTTGAAGCTTTTGTTGAGGCGGTGGGCGGTGATGCCCATGTTCACCAGGGTGCAGGACCAAAAGCCATTCTGCTCGTTGAGCGCGAATTTCTTGCGGCTGCGCACGCAATCATGGAAGTCGGTGGCTTGCGGTGGCGGGTCCGGCAGGGCGTCGAGTGTTTTGCGGAGGTCGGGGATGTTGGATTCGAGCCCCTTGGAAATCCAGCCTTTGGGCCCCCGCATGTAAACGGCGTCCTTGTCCTTGTTCTCGCCATCGAGGACCACCTTGCAGCCATCGGCATAGGTGTATTCGATCCGCCGCCACGCGCCCACCGCCTCGGCGTCCTGCGGGTCGGCATCGATTTCCACCGAGATTGGTGCCTGATCGTCCTTATCGAGGAGGTATTGGACGGGGTCGAGATAATGTTGGCCCATATCGCCGAGGCCGCCGCCATCGTAGTCCCAGTAACCGCGGAAAGTCCCGTGGGTGCGGTGGCGGTTGTAGGGTTTCATGGGGGCCGGGCCTAACCACAAGTCATAGTCCAACTCGGGCGGCACCGGCTCGGGCTGCAGGCCGACCTTGCCCGCCCAGGTGCCCAGCTTCCAATCGAAGCCGGTGACGCCGGAGACGGTGATTTTCAAGGGCCAGCCTAACACATCGTTCATGGCGGCTTTCTTGAGCATTTTCACGGGCACGCGCATGTCGTAGAACCCGGATTGAAAGCGGAACCAAGTGTTGAGGCGGAAGATGCGTTGTTGTTGTTCGACCGCCTTTACCATGGCGATGCCTTCGCCGATGGTGCGGCTCATGGGTTTCTCGCACCAGATGTCCTTGCCGGCCTTGGCAGCCTCAATGGCGATCAGGGCATGCCAGTGCGGCGGCGTGCAAATGTGGACGATGTCGATGTCGGCGCGGGCGAGGAGTTCGCGGAAATCACGGTAGCCCTTGATGCCGTTGGCCTCCGCGCCGGCATTCTGCATGCGGGTGGCCAAGTGGCGGCTATCCACATCGCAGAGCGCGAGCAACTTGCCGGGCATCGTCAGGTGGGAGGCTGAAATGCCGCCGCAACCGATGATGCCGCGGGTGAGTTGTTGTGACGGCGGAGTCTGGCCATTGAGACCGAGCACGCGGCTTGGCACGATTTGAAGGGTCGCCCAAGCGGCGAGGGATTTGAGGGTTTGGCGGCGGGTGAGCATGGCGGAAAAAGTTATTAGCCGTGGCCGATGCCGATGTCACGGATTACTGACTGAACGGCAACTTGGACTGCTAAAAAGAATGAAGATGAACCACAAAGAACACAGAGATCGCAAAGAAACAGGCCAAGGATAGACACCAAAAGGTTGGACATGCAAATAATACCACTGATGCCACAGATACCCACTGAGGTCACTGATTTTTATATATTTTCAGTGAATTCAGTGGTTCTCAGTGTAATCAGTGGTTCTCCTTGCTCGAATATATTAGATCCTCTATGTGTCATCTAAACCAAGGACTGGTCAGCAATCCGTGCAATCCGTGGTTGGTCTAACCGATATCACAAACCAAACTTCGAAGTTCGGGTTGAATCATTGCGGCTTTTCCGGCTTTTCCGGCTGGATCACGCATTGCTCGGGATAATCCAGGCCGCGGCAACTTTGAATGACCGAGCGCTGCCAGTCCTCCAACTCCGCCTTCATCCGCGTGACTATCTCGGGATGGGCGGCGGCCAGATCGTCTGTTTCAGAGCGGTCTTTCGTTAGATCGTAAAGCTCCACCTTGCCGCCGACGCGTTTGTGGAGTTTGTATTGGTTGTCGTTCCAGGCGGACGGGCCGGAGTCGGCGGACATTTTCTTGTCGCCCTTCTCGACCAGCGGGAAGCCCGCGCCGGTCTGCCAGAAGCCCATCGGCTTGGGCCGGTTCTTCATCACCCCGTCTATCAAAGGCAGCAGGCTGATCCCGTCGAGCGGTTCTATCTGATTGGGCACCTTGGCCTGGGTGAGGTCGACCAGCGTCGGATAGATATCGATCACCCCGGCGGGGATGGCGGTGACGGCCGGCTGTTTGATCCGCGCGGGCCATTCAATGACGCAGGGCACGCGGATGCCGCCCTCCCACATCTCGCCCTTGCGCCCGCGCAAGCCGGCGTTGGTGCCGTTGGCGTCGGGCTTCAACGGGTCTAACCATCCGCCGTTGTCACTGTTGAACATGAGAAAGGTGTTATCAGCGATGCCGAGCTTGCGCAAGCCGCTGCGCAGGGTGCCCATGCTGCGGTCCATGGCCAGAATTTCCCCATAATAGCCTGAACCGCCGGCGGCGGCGAGGTCGGCGGCCAGCGGTTGGTGCGGGGCATGCGGGCTGCCAAACCAGA
>JBILFE010000541.1:0-3333 GCA_044351705.1 Luteolibacter sp.
ACCATGAAAATACTCATTGCCGAAGACGACCTGACGTCCAGGACCATGCTGGTCTTGATGTTGCGAAAAAACGGCCACGAAGTCATCGAATCCACCAATGGCGCCGAAGCCTGGCAAGTGTTGCAACAAGCAGACGCGCCACAACTGGTGATTCTCGATTGGATGATGCCGGAAATGGACGGCTCCGAGGTGCTGCGCCTGGTCCGCAGCGTGGAAACCGACCGGCCGCCGTACATTATCATGCTCACCGCCAGAAACGAGAAGCCTAACATCATTGCCGGGCTCGATGCCGGGGCCAACGATTATTTGGCCAAACCGTTTGATCCGGGCGAACTCCTCGCACGCGTCGAAGTCGGCCAACGCGTGGTCGAAACCCAACTGCGCCGCCACCGCCAACGCGCCCACGCCCAGCGCCTGCGGGTGGAAGCGAGCCAACGCCTGGTCACATTGCAGGACACCCTGACCGCCAGGGACGACGAGCTGCGCCGGGCGCAAGCGGACATCGCGGTGCTCACCGCACACCTGCAAGGCGTGCGCGAAGAAGAGCGCGCCAGAATTTCCCTCGACCTGCACAACACCCTCGGCCGGCACTTGTTGGTCCTGTGCAAGGACTTGATAGAAATCGACCTCCACCTGCGCAGCAACCCAACACCGGAGATGCCGCTGGTGCGCGAAAAAATCACCGCCCTGGTGGCGCTCGTCACCCACCTGTCCGACCAAAGCCAGACGCTTTGCACCAACTTGCTGTCCGGCACCACGCAAGCCGCCCAGACTCGCGCCCATGAGGCAGCCGGCCACCTGTGACCGTCCCTCTCCCCCTCAGCCCATCCATCCCCTTACAGACAGCTCATGAAAATCCTGTTAGCAGACGATCACGCGATGTTGCGCAGCGGCCTCAAACTCATGCTGGCGGAGGCCTTCAGCGAGGCCGAGTTCGGCGAAGCGGAGAATTCCCAACAAGCGCTGGAGGTGGCCCTCAGCCAACCGTGGCACCTCATCATTCTGGACGTCTCGATGCCGGGCCGCGGCGGCTTGGACGTGCTCAAGGAGATCCGGGCGCAACGCATCCTCACCCCGGTATTGATGTTGAGCATGTACGCGGAACGCCAGTTCGCCGTGCGCGCCTTCCGCGCCGGCGCCACCGGCTACCTGACCAAGGCCAGCGCCGGTACCGAGTTGATCCGCGCGGTCGAACGCATCCTCGCCGGCGGTCGTTACGTCAGCACCGTGCTGGCGGAACAATTGGCTTCCGTGTTAGGCAACGCCGGCGGCGAACTCCTCCACGAACGCCTCTCCGATCGAGAATTCGAAATCCTGCGCCTCATCGGCTCCGGTAAAACCGTCAAGGAAATCGCCGCCGAATTATCCCTCAGCGGCAATACCATCAGCACCTACCGCACCCGCATCCTCGAAAAAATGAAATTCCACACCAATGCCGAACTCACGCACTATGCCATCAGCAACAAACTCGTCGAGTAGCCACCGCCACCCGCGATCCTGATCTTCCCAAACACAACCCACCTCCGCTATCATGAATGACCCACATGCCCCGACAAATCCAGCCCTTCCCCAGCAAGACACCCCCCAGGTTGCCGACGACAACGGCTCCCGCGTCCCGGTTTTTGACCGGGCGGGACTGTTGGCCCGCCTGATGGATGATGCCTCCCTCATGCACACGGTCACCCAGGGCTTTGTCCAGGATATCCCGCTCCAAATCGCCGCACTCCGGAACTTTCTGGCTAACGCCGACGCCAAGGGTGCCGAGCGCCAGTCCCACACCATCAAGGGTGCCTCCGCCAACGTCGGCGGCGAACGCCTGCGACAAACCGCCTACCTCATCGAGCAAGCCGCGCGCGCCGGCGACCTCCATACCGCCTCGAGCCTGCTGCCCAATCTGGAATCCGCGTTCGCGCAACTGCGGCAAGCGATGTGCCTCACAATCTAACACCACAAGCCATACGCCGTGAAAATACTCATTGCCGAAGACGACCCCACATCACGCACCATGCTGGTTCAAATGTTGAAAAAGCATGACCACAGTGTGATTGAATCCACCAACGGCATGGAAGCCTGGCAGGTGCTGCAACAGCCCGATGCGCCACACATGGTCATTCTCGATTGGATGATGCCCGAGATGGACGGCCCCGAGGTCCTCCACCGGGTCCGCGCCCTGCCCACCGAGCGGCCACCCTACGTCATCATGCTCACCGCCAGAAGCGACAAGGCCAACATCATCGCCGGTCTCGACGCCGGCGCCAATGACTACCTGGCCAAACCCTTTGATACCGGCGAACTCATCGCCCGCGTCCAGGTCGGCCAGCGCATGGTCGAAATGCAGGATGCCCTGGCCACCAAGGTCGAGGAACTCCGCCAATCCCAGGCCGACCTGCACGTCCTCACCGCACGCATGCAAGCGGTGCGCGAGGAAGAACGCGCCAACCTGTCGCGCGAGTTGCACGATTCCTTCGGCCAGCACTTGACCGCGTTGCAAATCGACTTGATCGGCATGGACCGCCATCTGCAAAGCACCCACACGCCGGATCTGGCGTTGTTGGGCGACCGGATCGTGGCCATGGTGCCGCTGGTTGAACGCCTCACCGAACACACCCAGACGATCTGCGCCGCCCTGCGGCCAAGTGTCTTGTTCGAACTCGGCCTGCTGGCGGCCATCGAATGGCAGGCGGAGGATACGGCATCGCGCAGCGGCTTGACTTGCACCCTGGCGCTGCCCGCTGAGGATCTTGAATTGGACCAAGACCTCGCGCTGGCCTTGTTCCGCATCGTCCAGGAAGCCCTCACCAATGTGGTCCGCCACGCCCAGGCCACCCGCGTGGAAATCCGGCTGCACGTCGCCGACAACGAGTTGGAACTGCTCATCTCGGACAACGGCTGCGGCTTTCCGCCGCACACTCTGGAAGGCACCAAAGCCCTCGGCTTGCTCGGCATGAACGAGCGCATCGGCGCGTTTTGCGGCACCGCGGAATTCCGCAATGCGCCACACGGCGGTGCCGTCGTCCACGTGCGCTGCGGTTACGACCGCACTGAGCCGTGAGAATGGACGACGGGATGCCACAAAGGCGCAAAGTTTTCAGAATTGCCAAATCCCTAACGGATCACGGATATACCAATCCACCATGAATCCATCTTCCTTTGCGTCTTTGCGTCTTTGCGCGAGCCACTCTTCACACCGCGGCACATTTGACAACTCCACCGATTAAGAATTTTCTCGCGCAAAGCCGCAAAGGTTTTCAGAATGGCAAGAAATTCCAGGTTTTGGCAAAACGGTATATGGGTGACTGCCAAATCCCTAACGGATCACGGATATACCAATCC
>JBILFE010000031.1:0-11807 GCA_044351705.1 Luteolibacter sp.
TCGCTGACGGTCTTGATCCATGCATTGGCGATGAGTTGGTGGCCGGAATAGGTCGGATGCACGGCGTCCCAAATCCAATACTGGGCGGGGGCGCGTTTGCAGGCATCATCAAAGACCTGCTGCAACTTCACCAGCGCCGAATGATGCTTTGCGGCCAGTTTGGCCACAATCGCCTGTCGTTGTTTGACGTCCAGATCCCTTTGGTCGCCCGCCTTGTGGCCATCCTTGGGCAGGAAGAATGGTTCGCAGAGCACGAGGATCATGTTGGGGTTAGCCGTTCTGGTGTCGGTTAGTAATTTGTCATAGACCTGCTCGTATTGGTCGAGCGGGATGTTGCCGCTGTCATTGATCCCGATCATGATGCTGAGAACATCGGGTTTGAGGTCGAGGGTGTCGATTTTCCAGCGGGCTGCTAGATCCGTCACCTTGTTGCCGCTGCACCCACGGTTCATGAACGTGAGGTTTTTCTCCGGATATTGGGCGCCGAATTGGGCCGCGATGATGAAGCAATAGCCATGACCGAGGATATGGTTGGGATCCTGGTTGCGGCCGCGGTTGCCGTCGGTGATCGAATCCCCCTGAAACAGCACCCTCGTGTTCTCTTTGAACACACGAATCGCGGCGTCCCCGGCTGCCAGCGCGCCGCCACATGTCAGGGTTGCCAGCGTCACCACGGCGAGTGGGAGATAACGCCAGGCGTCAACGCCGCGGCTGGGAAGGGGGGTATGAGTCATGATTTTAATTTAGGATTTAGAATTTTCTTTCCGCAGGACGCGCCAGTCTAACAACCCCTTGCTCCAGGCCCACACCAGACCCTCGGCCAGTAGCAGCAAAAACACCATGGCGGCCACGAACGACGGCCATGACAGCCCGAGAAAGGCCACCGCGAAGGGCAGCAAAAACACGGTTTCCACATCAAACAGCAAAAACAACAGCCCGAACATGTAGTACTGCGAGTGGAAGCGCGTCTGGCGGTCGGAGAGCGGATTGACACCGCATTCGTAGAGGGCGTTTTTTTCCGGGCCCTTTTTGATCGGGGTGAAAAAGGTCATCCACACCCGGGCGAGCACCAGCGCGCCAATCGGCACGACCAGCGCCACGGCGAAGAAAATGAGGATCGGTATATAGGGGTGGTTCATGCTTCAGGTGCGGGGTGTTTAATGTGGGGGGCTTGTTCGTAGGCCAACACATCCGCCAGGGTCATGGCGGCCAACTGCGCGCGGTACGTCTGATGAAAGGCCTCCCAAAACGTGTTAGGCCGGGGGTTCGCCGCGGCGGTGTCATCCGCCACTGGCGGGCGGGCGCATTCCACTGCGGCATTGATTTGCAACAACGAGATGTGCTCGGGCAGGCGGGCGAGCTTGACGCCGCCCTTGTAGCCGCGTTTGGACTCGACAATGCCCGCCTCGCAGAGGCGGTGGAACACTTTTGATAGATAGGGAAACGGCATCGCCGTGCTCACCGCGATTTCACGCACCATCATCGATTCCGCGCCATGCCGCGCCAGACAGGCCAGCGCCTCGATGGCATATCCGGTGGTTTGTGAAAATGATAACATGGATGACTTCAGATTTTCCAAAGTTGCAACACCCGCAGGTAGTTGGCGCGCTCATACACCGATGGATCCGGGCAATGGCGGAGGCTCATGCTGCCGCGCATCTGATCGACCGACTCGTATTCGTGGCCTTCCATCCAGCGCGTCAAGTCGGCGAGCAGGGCGGCGAGGTGTGCGGGCCCGTGCTTGAGCAAGCTGGAAACCACCTGCACCACATCGGCGCCGACCATGATGCCCTTGATGATGTCCTCAAACGAATGCACGCCGCCACTCAGGGCGATGCTCGCCTTGATGTGGCCATGGATGATGGCGATCCAGCGCAGGCGTTGGCGCAGTTCCGTCGAGTTGGACAACTCGAGGTGGGGAGTGGCCTCGAGTTCCTCGATGTTGATGTCTGGCTGATAGAAACGGTTGAACATGACCACGCCCGCGGCGCCGCGCGCATCGAGTTGTTTGGCGAAATGCCCCGGCGAGGAGAAATACGACGAGAGCTTGACCGCGACGGGGATGGTGACGCTGGCCTTGACCGCCTCCAGGATATCGAGGGTGCGTTTTTCCACCTCGGTGCCGGATTCGTCCGGATTGGTGGCGACGTAATAGACGTTGAGTTCGAGGGCATCCGCGCCCGCTTGCTGGATGAGGCGGGCGTGATCGGTCCAGCCGCCAATGCTGATGCCGTTGAGGGAGCCGATGACCGGGATCTCGCTCATTTCCTTGATTTTGGCGATTTGCTCCAGGTAGCGGTCCGGCCCCAGCGCGTAGTCTTTCATCTGCGGGAAATAGGAACTCGCTTCCGAGGACGAATCGGCGGAAAACTCGGTGTGGGCGAATTCCGCAAGCTGCTGGCTGGTGATCTGCTCTTCAAACAACGAATGCATCATGATCGCCGCGGCACCCGCGTCTTCGAGGCGGCGCACGGTGTCGAGCTTGTGAGCCATGGGCGAGGCCCCCGGCATCAGCGGGTTTTTCAAGGGCAGGCCGAGATAGGTGGTGGAGAGGTTCATGGGATCAGAGGGTTGGTTTGGGGGATTGAGTGGCGGCGGCAGCGGGCTCGGTGGTCGCGGCCAGTTGTTGATAGAGAGCGAAGCGTTCCTTGACTGAAGCGGCAGCCATTTGCTGCAGCATGGCCGAGCGTTCCGGGTTGATCCGCTCCAACATTTGGAAGCGGGTTTCGTTGCGGGTGAATTCCGCCAGCGAGGCTTTGGGCGGCGCGGAATCCAGTTTCATCGGGTTTTCGCCCGCCGCGGTGCGGCGCGGGTCGAAGCGGAACAACGGCCAGTAGCCGCAGGCCACCGCGCGTTTCTGTTGCTCAAGGCCTTGCGCCAGGCTGTAGCCGTGCGCCACGCAATGGCTATACGCAATGATGAGCGACGGGCCGGCATAACTCTCCGCCTCGCGGAAGGCCGTGACCGTGTGCGCGTCCTTGGCACCGAAGGCCACCCGCGCGACGTACACCGAGCCGTAAGTGGTGGCGATCAGACCGAGATCCTTTTTTGGCAAGGCCTTGCCGGCCATGCTGAACTTGGCCACCGCGCCCAGCGGCGTGGACTTCGATTGCTGGCCACCGGTGTTAGAATAAACCTCGGTGTCGAGCACCAGGATGTTGACGTTGCGGCCCGAGGCAATCACATGGTCGAGCCCGCCGAATCCGATGTCATAGGCCCAGCCATCGCCGCCCAGAATCCACACGCTCTTGTCCACCAGGTGATCGGCAATCTGGCTCAACGTCGCCGCTTCACGGCTGGTTTGGCCGCTGAGTGCCTGGCGCAGGGCGATGACCCTCTCGCGCTGGGCGTTGATGCCCGCTTCGTGGGTTTGATCGGCGGTGAGCAGGCTGCTGACGCAAGCATCGCCTAACAGCCCCGCCTGTTGGCTCAACAGCAATTGGGCGTATGCGCGGGTCTGGTCGAGGCTGGCACGGAAGCCGAGGCCGAATTCCGCGTTGTCCTCGAAGAGCGAGTTGGCCCAGGCCGGACCGCGGCCGCAGGCATCCTTGGTGTAGGGAGTGGTCGGCAGATTGCCGCCATAGATCGAGGAGCAACCGGTGGCATTGGCAATGAGCAGGCGGTCGCCGAAAAGTTGGGTGAGGAGTTTGACGTACGGGGTTTCACCGCAACCGGCGCAGGCACCCGAGTATTCAAACAGCGGCCGCATGAACTGCGAGGTCTTGACGTCGTCGCGCAACATCGCGCGGTCCGGATCCGGCAGGTCGAGGAAGAACGCGTAGTTGTCGCGTTCGGCATCGCGCAGCGGGAGTTGCGGCACCATGTTGATGGCCTTGCGGCTGGGGTTGCTCTTGTCCTTGGCCGGGCAGACGTTGACGCAGAGCTGGCAACCGGTGCAATCCTCGGGGGCGACTTGCAGCGAGTAGAGCATGCCGGGGTAATCGCGCACCTTGAACTCGGTGGATTTGAAGGTCGCCGGCGCGTTGGTTAGATGGTCCGGCGTGAACACCTTCGGCCGAATCGCCGCATGCGGACAGACCATCGCGCACTTGTTGCACTGGATGCAGATGTCGCTTTCCCACACTGGGATTTCCTCGGCGATGTTGCGTTTTTCCCACTGCGTGGTGCCGGTCGGCCAGGTACCATCCACCGGGAACGCGCTGACGGGCAGCAGGTCGCCCTTGCCGCCGAGCATGATGCCGGTGACGCGTTGCACGAAGTCCGGCGCGTTGGCCGGCACGATCGGCGCGAGGCGCACGCTGGAGGTGGCGGTTTGCGGGTAGTCGATGCGCACGAGGTTGGCGAGGGTGCCGTCCACCGCATCATAGTTGCGCTGGACCACGGCATCACCGCGTTTGCCATAGGTTTTCTTGATCGCGTATTTGATTGAGGCGATGGCTTCGTCTTTCTCCAGCACCCCGGAGATGGCGAAGTAACATGTCTGCATGATCGTGTTGATGCGCCCGGCCATGCCGCAGTTGCGCGCCACCGTGCTGGCATCTATCGCGTAAAACACCAGCTTTTTGCGGATGATCTGCTCCTGCAAGTCCAGCGGCAGGCTCTCCCACACCGCGTGCGGATCGCCGGGCGAATTGAGCAGGAAGATCCCGCCGGGCTTGACGTAGTCGAGCACATCGACCTGGTTGATGAGGTCAAAGCGATGGCAGGCGACGAATTCGGCGCTGCGGATCAGATAGGTCGAGCGGATCGGCGCGGGGCCGAAGCGCAAATGGGACACGGTCATCGCGCCGGCCTTCTTCGAGTCATAAACGAAGTAGCCCTGCGCGAAGTTATCGGTGCCCTCGCCGATGATCTTGATGCTGTTTTTGTTAGCACCGACCGTGCCATCCGAGCCAAGCCCGAAGAACACTGCTTGTTTCATGCCCGGTGGCACCACTTCAAAGTCCGGATCGTAAGCCAGCGAGAGGCCGGTGACATCGTCGTTGATGCCGACGGTGAAGGTGGCTTTCGGTGCGGCCTTGCACAGTTCGTCAAACACCGCCTTGACCATCGACGGGGTGAATTCCTTCGAGCCCAGACCATAGCGCCCGCCGATCACCCGGATCTGGTGGGTGTCTTGCAACAAGCCGAGGGTTTCCGCCTGGCGCAACGCGGCACACACATCAAGGAACAACGGCTCGCCCACCGCCCCGGGCTCTTTCGTCCGGTCCAACACGGCAATGGACTTCACCGACTTGGGCAGCACCGCCGCAAAGTCCGCCACTGAAAACGGCCGGTACAGCCGCACCTTCACCACCCCGGTCTTGTGGCCGTTGGCATTGAGCCAGCCGACCGCTTCACCGGCGGCTTCCGCGCCCGAGCCCATCATGACGATGACCCGCTCGGCGGCCGGGTCGCCTTCGTAGTCGAACGGTTTGTAGGCGCGGCCGGTGCGCGCGGCGAACGCGTCCATCGCTTCTCTAACCAAACCGGGGAGTGCGTCATAGAACGGATTGCAGCCTTCGCGGGCTTGGAAAAACACGTCCGGGTTTTGGGCGGTGCCGCGGATGACCGGCCGGTCGGGCGTCAGCGCGCGATCGCGGATGGCGCGGATGCTATCCTCGTCGATGAGCGCGCGCAGGTCATCATCGCTGAGTAGCGCGATTTTGGAAACCTCATGCGAGGTGCGGAAACCATCGAAGAAGTGCAGAAACGGCACCCGCGAGCGCAACGTCACCATTTGTGAGATGACCGCCGTGTCCTGGGCTTCCTGCACCGAGCCGCCGGCCAGCATCGCGAAACCCGTCTGGCGGCAGGCCATCACATCCGAGTGATCGCCGAAGATGCTCAAGGCGTGGGTGGCCAGCGCGCGCGCCGTCACGTGCAGGCAGAACGGCAGCAGTTCGCCCGCAAACTTGTACATGTTGGGAATCATCAGCAGCAGCCCTTGCGACGCGGTGAACGACGCACTGAGCGAACCCGCCAGCAAGGCCCCGTGCAAGGCCCCGGCGGCCCCCCCCTCGGATTGCATTTCCACCACGCTGGGGACCGCTCCCCACAGGTTTTTTTTGCCGCCCGCCGACCATTCATCGGCGAATTCCGCCATGCCGGAAGAGGGCGTGATCGGGTAAATAGCGAAAAATTCATTGAGGCGGTAGGCTACGGAGGCCACTGCTTCGTTCGCGTCGAGGGTGCCCATGGCACAGGTTGAGGTTGCGTTCACGCCGCGAAAAATTCATAAAAAAGAGACGCAGGTCTACAAAATAGTAGATACTGAGGTAAAAAAACCATTGATGCGCAGCGGGCACGGCATTCAGAGCGGCTTGTCCTTCGCTAGGGACCCGCTCATTTTGAGGATCCAATGACAGATCCAGGCGCTGATGACCAGCGCCGCCAGCGGCAGCATGCCGGAGCGCAGGCTGTCTCCAATCCACCATCCGTTCAGCGGCCCGTTCACGGCTTTCACGTGCGTGAGATGGTACGCCTTGAACGCGTTGACCCAGCCGCAGTGCAAGCCGATGGCCAGCCACAGGTGTCCCGTGCGCATGCGCGTTGCCGCCAAGATCAACCCCAGCGTGAAGAATGTTAGAAAGTCCGCCACAAAAAACATCGGCTCGGTGAACTGCCACAAAATCCATCCCAGCAGTTGGAATCCCGCCGCGGCGGATGAGGCATCCACCATGCCCGCTGCCAGCGGCGGTTCCAGGAAATGCAAAAACGCAAACACGAGCGAACTGCCGATACAGGCAGCCCACGGCCGGGCCACCCGCAACCACAAGCCTAGCAACACCCCGCGAAACACCCCCTCCTCGAGCACCGACACCCCCACCGCCGGAATCAGCGCCTGGGTTAGCATCACGCTGAGCGCCGGCATCACCGGCTGGGTGGTGAAGACTCCCAGCCATGCCACCGCCATCCCGAGCCCACACACCACCGCGCTTGCGACCAGCCATCCCACCACCCCTTGAAAAACCCCGGTTTGCCATGCCAGCGGCGGCCCGCTTGCCAGCAGCGCCCCGCCGGTCCGGCGCAAGTGCCTGAGCCTGCGCAACAGCAGCGGCAACAACAACAACACCGCTAACAATAAACTCCGGTTGTAAAACCGCCCGAACTCGGCCCGCTGGCACGCCTCGCCAAACAATCCGCCAACCCCCGCCATGCGGCGTGCCGCGGCATACTCGGCAAACGCCTTTCCTCCCTGATAGATCCATGGTGCCAGCACCGCCGCAAGCACCATCGCCGATACTACCCACAGCAGCACCGCCCCGGCTCCAGATCGGATGAATCGCGTCACGCCCATGTTTAGTGGCTCATTTTTGTTCCCTTGTCCAGCGGCGGCTTCGCACCGTCACGACTCGCGCAAGCCTGCGGCAATGGGCAGGCGGGCGGCGCGCAGCGCCGGAAACATTCCGCCCGCCACTCCGATCAGCGTGGCAAAAACCAGCGCCTGACCTAACAAACCAGGCGTGACCCTGAAGGCAAACGTCACCTGGCTGAACGTCTGCCAGTTGATCGTTGACGCGCGGTAACCATCAAAGAGCAGATAGGCGGCCGCCGCGCCGAAGACCCCGCCGAGCACGGATAGGAGCACCGACTCGACCAACACCGAACACACCACCGGCCCGGCACCGAATCCGAGCGTCCGCAACGTGGCGATCTCGCGGGTGCGCCCGGCCACCGCGCTGTACATCGTGTTGAGCGCGCCAAACAAGGCGCCGAGGGCCATCAGGCTGGCGATGAACACGCCGATGGTGGTGATGAACCGGGTCACCGCAGTGGATTGTTCCGCATAGAAATCCGACAAGCGCATGACCTTGACGTTGAGTTTGGGGTCCGTGGTCAGCGCCTCCTTGAACGCCTCGAACGCCGCTGCCGAGGTGAGTCTGACGTAAACCGACTGGAAGCTGTTGTTGCGGTGATACGCGGGTTGCAGCACCGCCGTGTCGGCCCAGATTTCCGACTCGGCGAGGCCGCCGTTGGCGGTGAAAATCCCGACCACATCCCAGACGTTCTGGCCGACTTTGATTTGCTTGCCGATGTCGAGTCCGGCGAACGCGCGCGCGGCGCCGGCGCCGACCATCACTTCGTTGCGGCCGGTTTCAAAGCGCCGTCCGGCCACCACCTTGATGTTGTCGCGCACATCGAAGGCGGCCTGTTCCAAGCCGCGCAAGGGCACGTTGGCATCGGTGCCGGTGGTGCGCTTCGGCAGGTTGATGATGACAAACAATTCCGCCGAGCTCAGCGGCCCCGCGGCATTGCGCGCCACCCCGGGGGCATCGCCGATCGTGCGGGTGGCATCACGCTCCAGACCGCTGGTCATCTCGCTGTCCGCACCACTGCGCAACACCACCGCCACCTCCGGCGCTCCGGACACCGTCATCGCCCGCCGGAATCCCTGCGCAATCGCCAGCACCCCCACAACCCCCCCCACCACCCCCGCAATCCCAACCGCCGCCGTGAGCGCCGCCGCCTTGCGCTGCGGCAACGCCCGCAGGTTGAACAGGGTCACGGCTAACATTTGGTGCAATACGCTCATGCGATGGGATGTTCTAACTTTTGAAAGGTGGATGCGATTGGCTATCCGCCGCGGCGCAGGGCGTCGGCAATTCGCAGGCGCATCGCCTGCCACGCGGGCACCACGCCGGCGATGATGCCCAGCGCCACGGCCAACAAGGCGCCGCTGACAAGACTGCCTGGCGGCAGGAAAAACACCGGCAACAAACTCGGAATCGGGTTGCCTGCGGCGATGATCAACCACGCCGCGCCAAGCCCGCTGAACCCGCCGCCAATGGCAATGCAGCACGATTCTAACAAAACAAGGAGCAGCACCAGAAAATTGGAAAAGCCGATGGCCTTGAGCACGCCCAACTCCTCGGTGCGTTCCCTGACGGACTGGGCCATGGTGTTGCCGGCCACCAGCAGGATGGTGAAAAACACGGCCCCGACCACCGCCATGACGATCGCGGCGATGTCCCCGATCTGTTGGGCAAAGCCCTGCGCAAACGCCCCCTCCGGCTCGGTTTTCGTTTCATAAGGCGAGTTGGTGAATTCCGCGTCGATGGCGGCGGCGATCTCCGCGGCGCGGTCGGGATTGGCAATGCGCACGGTGTACCAACCGACTTGCCCCTTCTCCTGTTGCCGTGCTTCCTCAAAATAGTCATAACGGAAAAACATCTGGCTGGTGTCCGCGCCTTTTTTCACGCCGTCAAAGATGCCCACAATATCGAATTCCCATTGGTTCCGGCCGGCCGGCTGGCCCCAGATCGGCGAGCGCAGCGGAATGCGGTCGCCCACCTTCCATTTGAAGCGCTCCGCGGTGCTGCGCCCGACAATCGCCCCGCTGCGCGTGGCCAGCCACACTCGCTGCTGCGCCTCGGCCAGCACGAATTCCGGAAACATCGCGAGAAAATCCCCAGGCTCCACCGGCATGTTGGGAAAAAAATTCTTCGGGTCCTGATAGATCCCGCCGAACCACGTTTGGTGACACACGGCAGCGACGCCGCCAATGGCCAGGATGCGAGCCTTGTAACTTTCCGGCAGAGTTTGGATCAACGAAACCTTGTGGCGCACGATGAGGCGGTCAAGCCCCGCCATGCTCACCCCGCCGCTCAAGGCTTCCTTGAGCGCCCCGAGAAAGGCAAATAACATGAACGCGATGAAAATGGATAGATAGGTCAGCGCCGTGCGCAACTTCTTGCGTTTCAAACCAGCCCACACCAGCGGAAGGAATTTCATGGTGGTGGTGGCTTCATGCGACGGGATTGTCGGAGAGTTGGCCCTTGTCGAGATAGACCGTGCGAGTGGCGCGGGCCGACGCGTGCGGGTCATGCGTGACCATGATGATGGTCTTGCCGTGGTCCTTGTTGAGGCTTTGCAACAAGCCGAGGATTTCATCGCCGGACTTGCGGTCCAGGTCACCGGTGGGCTCGTCGCACAGCAACACCGTCGGGTCCGTGACGATCGCCCGCGCAATCCCCACGCGCTGCTGCTCGCCGCCGGACAACGTCCGCGGATAATGCTTCGAGCGGTTCGTTAGGCCCACCGCCTCCAACGCGGCGGCCACATGCCGGCGGCGCGCCGCCGGGTCCAACCCGGTCAGCAGCAAGGGCAGCTCGACGTTGCGCTCGGCACTCAGCGCGGGCAGCAAGTTGTAAAACTGAAACACAAACCCGATGTGCCGCGCCCGCCATGCCGCGAGTTGCCTGTCGGAAAGTTGGTCCACCCGGTCCCCGCCGATCTGGACGCTGCCGGCGGTCGGCCGGTCCAGGCCGCCGATGAGGTTGAGCAAGGTGGACTTGCCCGAGCCGGACGGGCCCATCAGGGCGAGAAACTCCGCATCCACCACCACCAGCTCCAAGTTTGTTAGCACGTGGATTTCCTCGGCTCCGCGGCGGAAGGTTTTGGTGACGTTGTGGATGCGCACAAGCGCTTGATTGGATGCGTTCATCGGCTGCTTTCCTCTCCTTGAAAGGCGACTTTCACCCCCATCTGCGGCAGAATCCGCGGATCGAGTTGCTCAAAGCCAACCCGCACCTTGACGGTGGCTTTCTGGCGGTCCGCAGTGGGAATGATCGCAATCACCTGGCACGGAATCTTCCACTCCGGATAGGCGTCCAGGGTGGCCTCCACCGCTTGGCCGGCCTTGACGCGGTTGATGAAACTCTCGCCGACGTCCACCTCGATTTCCAACGACGTCATGTCCACCAGCGTGCAGATTCCGGTGCGCGTGAACCCGCCGGCAGACATCGGCGAAATCATTTCACCCGGTTGCGAGTCCTTGGTGGTCACCACCCCGGCGAAGGGCGCGCGGATGATCGTGTCATCCAATTGTTGCTGCCATTGGTCCACCTGCCGTTGCGCAACCGTCACGTCCGCCCGCTGGCGATCGAGTTTCGCCTGTTGCACCCGCGCCTCCGCCTCCGCCTTGCCGACGTCGGAGGCACTCACGGACCTCGATGAGCCGAGCGTGGTGATGCGCTTCAATTCGGCCTCGGTGAATTTCACCATCGGCTCGGTTTCCGCTAGATTCAACGTTGCCGTGGCAAGTTGCGCCTCGGCCAGACGCAGCCCGGCTTGCGCGTTGGAGGCGTCGAGCTTGGCGAGTATCTGCCCCTTTTCCACGCGCATGCCCTCTTCCACCAATATCTCGGCCACCTTGCCGGTCACCTTGGAGGATACCGTCGCATCCAGGCGCGTCGTCACGTAGCCCGAGGCATTCAGCAAGGTCCGCCGCCCACCGCCCGGTTCCGGCCGTTGCGCCCGCTCCTGCTCCTGCTCCTGCTTGGCGGGTGCCTTGGCTCCATTGGCTCCGTTGGCCCGCATCACCCACCACCCGCCGACCCCAGCCGCCAGCACCATCAGCACAGCCACCGCCCACCACCCGCCGCCACCCCCGGATCTGGGCGGGGCGGGTGACCGGTCGATGCGCAAGGCATCAAGGCTGGACGGCTCGGAATGCATGGGGATGTCTTACAGCCGGCGGGCGGGGGCAGCAATCCATCTTTTAACAATTTGCAGCCCTGTGTCCAACACACCCGGATCTAACTGACATTGTTACTGATTGGTTTGAAATTTAGGATTTAGGATTTAGAATTTCCTTCGCTAGGCTCGTTGGTGAGAACGTGGGGGTTAGAGGTGGAGCGGACCAAGAAAACCACAGAGAAGAACTGATTACACTGATGACACTGATTGGTTTAAAATTTAGGATTTAGAATTTAGGATTTTCTTCGCTAGGCTCGTTGGCGAGAACGCGGGGGGTAGAGGTGGAGCTGACCAAGAAAACCACAGAGAAGAACTGATGACACTGATGACACTGATTGGTTTAAAATTTAGGATTTAGAATTTAGGATTTTCTTCTCTAGGCTCGT
>JBILFE010000542.1:0-3323 GCA_044351705.1 Luteolibacter sp.
CACAGGCGGGCATGTTTGTGGGCCTGGTGTGGGGGACTCATCTGCTCGTCGATTGCCTCGGCGTGCGCGGCGTGCAGATGCTATGGCCGTATCCGGGGTTGCCGGTCGCATTCAATGTATTGGGTCACAGCGACGGGATTTTCACCACGTTGCTGCTGGTCCCCTTGGTTGGCCTGGCATTTTTACGCAGCAAGAAGGAGCAAGCCAAGCGCCGCCGTCTGTGGTGGTGGAGTGTCGGCCTGGGAAGTGGCTATGTGGCGCTGGCATTGTTAGCCAAATGGGCGGCGGGCGCGGGCTTTGCGGCGGATTTGGGCCGCCGCGGCACGGCCTATGAGCGGCGGATGGAATCCCCCACCCCGTGGAACATCCTGTTGTGGCGCGGCATGGTGGATCGTGGCGACGAAATCTGGGTGGGCTACCGCACGCCTTTTGAGTGGCGAAGCACCCCGGTGCGATGGACGGTGTACCCGCGTGATCGCGAGGCGTTTGCCCAGTACGCCGCTTCCCGCGAGGCCAGGCGGGTGGCCGCATTCTGCATGGGGTGGTGGATCGCCCGGACTAACAAAACCGGGGTCTGGCTGGCAGACCTGCGCCATGGCGAGCACCGCCTGTGGGGGGAACGCAAAGGCATGGTGGACAGCCGCCCCAAGCGCTCATGGCATTTGGAACCGGCCGCCGCCGGCGACCCGCTCCGGCCAATCACTGCGGAACAAAAGCATCCGGGCGATCTGACCCGACGCCAGTTGCTGCGGACCCTCGGGAATCGGGATGACTGGGAAGCCACCCCGCGACTGGCTGGCATTCCAGGGGCTTTACCGGAGTTGCTGCAGGTGGAAGAATGAGCTCTGTGATTAGTTCCGGGGGGGAGTCTCTATGGATTGCGCGGGCTTTTTCAGCAGCGCGGACACATCGATGCCGGGCAGCAATTTTGTGAGCATGCCCATCAGACCGTCGGTGGCATTGCCGCCGCCGGTGACCAGCACATCCGGGACAATCTTGATGTTGCCCTTGTCGATGGCGGCTGCGATCAGCTCCACAATCTTGATCTGTTTGATGGCATCCTCGCCGATTGCCTCCTGTTGTTTGTTGTAGGCCTGGGCGGTCGCTTCACCGATGGCCGCAATCTTGGAAGCCTCACCGTCACCGATGGCTATCAAACGTTTGCCTTCGCCAGTACCCTCCAGCGCCTTGGCCTCGGCGTTGCCTTCGGCCAGAGTGATCATCTCGGCCTTTTTCTGTGTGGCGACTTTCACCGCGATTTCAGAGGCCACCAAGGTCGGTTGTTGGTCGGCGGTGGCGCGCATCTTCTCCATCTCGGTGCGTTCCGCCTGGGACCGTTGCTCCATCTTGTACATCTCCTGTTGTTGTTCGGCGATGATGCGCTTGGTCTGGGTCTGCATCAAATCCTCGGGCAGGCGGATCTGGCAGATGAGCACCGACACGCACTCGACATGATAGCGCTCAAGATCGGCGCGGGCGCGGGTCTCGGCCTTGGTCTGTTCTTCCGAGCGGCTCTGCAAAAAGTTCATCGCCGAGGCGGTGGATGCCTGGTTGCGGAACGACGAGTCGATCATCGGATGGATCACATGTTGGATCAGGTTGTCGATGGAGCCGACCTTGGCCACCATGTAAGGTGCCTGGTCCGGGCGCACGCGAATGACCACCTTGACGGCGACCTGAATCGGGAAGCCGTCCTTGGAGATGACATTCAACTGGTCGAAGCGGGTGTCTTTCTGATCGTCCCAGTCGATGGTGATGTTGGTGGTGTCGATGACATACATCATGAAGGCGCGCCGGTTCAGGTAGTAGCGGCCGGGGCCGGCGACCTCCTCCTGGATGCCGCGGAACCCCTTGGGCACGACGTATTTCTCCTTGCCTTCCTCCTCGGAGGCCCCGATCTGCGTCGAGCCGAGCCGTTTCTTCATTTCCGCGGTCGGGTCTTCCCCGACGTTGGACACCACCACCCCGACCTGGCCGCGCTCGATGACCGCGACGTCGTCGAGTTCCACGCCGAACATGAACGGGTTGATGTAGTAGGTTCCCGGCCGCAGCACGTCGAGTTGCGGGCCGCGCTGGCCCTGTTTGGTTAGGAAGGCGGAGCCGTCCTGATAGTCGTTGTGGCCGGTGATGGGGCAGGCGACGTATTCGCGATCCGGCAGCGGAATGCCGTCGAGGGCCGTGACCAGGCCGACCTTGTTAGCCTCGATGACCACCGCCGGGGCGATCTGGATTTGGAACAGATTGAGGTTGATGCGATAGGTGCCGGGCAACAGCACGTCGATCTGCGGGCCTTTCTGGCCGCCGTTTTTGAGGAAAGCCTCGCCGTTCTCGAAATTCGAGTGTCCCGGCACGCTCTGTGCCAGCAAGCGGCCCATCGGGATGGGCGCGCCGTCCTGGGCGGTGACCATCCCGACCTGGCCCTTGGCAATGACCACGGCTTCGGCCTTGGTGATTTTGAACAGGTTGGGATTGATGCGATAGACGCCGGGCGGCAGGATTTCGATTTGCGGGCCCTTTTGGCCGCCGGCCTTGCGGAAATCCTCGCCGGACTGGAACGAGTTGTGACCGGTCACCACGTTGGCGAAAATGCGGCCGGCCGGGATGGCTGAACCGTCGGAGGATTCGACCAGGCCGATTTCGCCCTCGCTGATGATGGTGGCGGTGTTTTTCTTGACCTTGAACAGATAGGGATTGATGCGATAATTGCCGGGCGGGATGATGTCAATCTGCGGCCCTTTTTGGCCGCCGTTCTTGATGAAGGCTTCCCCGTTCTGATAGGATGAATGGCCCGGCACCGCCTGGGCGAAGATGCGGCCTTCCGGGATGGCGGTGCCGTCAACGGAATCGACAATACCGATCTCAAAGTCCTTGATCTCGGTGACATTGCCCTTGGTCAGTTTAAACAGGTAGGGATTGATCCGGTATTTGCCGGGAGGCAGCACCTCGATCTGCGGCCCCTTCTGGCCGCCGTTCCTGATAAATGCCTCGCCATCCTGAAAAGAATTATGGCCGGCCACCACGGCGGCAAAGATATTGCCGGCCGGGATGGATGAGCCATCCACCGACTCGATGAGGCCGATGCCATTTTCCAGGATTTCGGTGAAGGCGCTCTTGGTGGCCTTGTAAATGAATGGAATCAGGAAGTGCAAGCCGGGGCCGAGGGTGCGGGCTTGGATTCCGACTTCGTTGCCCAAGGCGACGACCCGGCCCTGCGGCATTTTGCTGCCAAACCATCTGCGCTCGATCAGGGCGATCTCATTGCCACCGACGATCACCACGGACTGATAAACCAGCACCGCAGCAAGCACCAGCACCGCCATATA
>JBILFE010000543.1:0-3321 GCA_044351705.1 Luteolibacter sp.
TCCACGCCTACGCGTCGGACGTCACGGTGCGCCTCGGCCACCATCATGGCATCACCTATCATGACCATGCCGTGGAAGCGGACTGGGAGGTGACGCTGGCCAACACCGGCATCGACACCATGACGGGCGGCCGCGTGGTCAGCGCCAGCAAACATCTCAAGGATAGCGACACCACTTTTTTCCTGACCTATGGAGATGCCGTTTCGGACATTGATATCGCCGCCTCGCTCGAGTTCCACCGCCGCCGCGCCAAACTCATTACCGTCGCCGCGGTCCATCCCGAGGGCCGTTTCGGCGAAATCCATCTGCGCGAGGATGGCCGGGTGCAACGATTCGACGAAAAACCCATGCGCGGCAAGGGTCACATCAACGGCGGATTCATGGTGTTGGACAGGGATTTTGTTAGATTATATATAGGCACGGACGAGGATCAGTTTTTCGAGCAGGCACCGATGCGCCAGGCCATAGCCGACGATCAAATGGCGGCCTATCCTCATGAGGGATTCTGGCAGTGCATGGACACGCCACGGGAATATCAATTGCTTAACGACTTGTGGAAAAGTGGTGCCGCGCCGTGGACGGTGCGCTGGCAGAAAGGAGTTGAATCATGAACTTATCGGTGTTCCGCAACAAACGCGTTTTCCTCACCGGCCATACCGGATTCAAGGGCGCGTGGCTCGCCCACTGGCTGTGCGACTTGGGTGCCGATGTGCATGGCTTCGCGCTGGACCCGCCCACACAACCCGCGCTCTATGACCAGCTCGCGCTGGCCAAACGTATCAAGGACCAACGCAACGACATCCGCGATGCCGCCGCCGTGGCCCACGCCATTGCGGATTGCCAGCCCGACTTTGTTTTTCACCTCGCCGCTCAGTCACTGGTGCGGCACTCGTACGCTGCACCCGTGGAAACCTATGACGTCAACGTCCTTGGCTCCATCCATGTCCTTCAGGCGCTGCGCTCCCTGACAAAACCGTGCGCGGCCATCTTCGTCACCACCGACAAGTGCTATGAAAACCGCGAATGGTTGCATGGCTATCGCGAGGAAGATCCGTTGGGTGGCCACGATCCCTATAGTTCCAGCAAGGCCGCGGCGGAGATCGCCATCGCGTCGTTCCGGCGCTCATTCTTTCAAACACACCCGGTTAAGATTGCCAGTGCCCGCGCTGGCAATGTCATCGGCGGTGGCGACTGGGCGCTGGATCGCATCGTGCCCGATTGCATCCGTGCCGTGCAGCGTGGCGAACCCATTCCGGTCCGCAATAAAATCGCCACCCGGCCATGGCAACACGTCCTCGAGCCGCTTTCCGGCTACTTGTGGCTGGCCGCCAACTTGGCTCAAGCTGATATGGATGACAGCAACCGCGCGCCCCGATCCTCGCCTCCACTTGCATCTTGCGACTCCCGGCTTTTATCTTCCGCCTTCAATTTCGGCCCGGCGCTAAATTCTAACAAGACTGTCGCGGATCTGGTGCAAGAACTCATCAAGCACACCGGCGGCGAGTGGACTGATGCCTCGGATCCCAATGCCCTGCACGAGGCGTCCAAACTCAATCTCGTCACCGACAAGGCCTTTCATGTGTTAGGTTGGCAGCCGGTTTGGGGTTTTGAGGAAACCGTCGCCCACACCGCCGCATGGTATCTGGCCGTGGGCGGCGGCGAATCGGCCCACGATCTAACACTCAAGCAGATCCAGGCATATCAGCAGGCCGCCGGCCAGCGCGGCGTTGTCTGGGCGAGGGAAGTGCCGTGAAGTCGATAAAGCCCATGCGCATCGCCAGTTGATGCCTCCTGGCGGATGGGTCATGCAACAATCAACACAACATGCAAGTTACACTAATCAAACACCTCAATGGTGTGGAAATCATCTCTGGCCAGGACGACCTTCCCGTGGGGGAACCGGTCATTTTTTACACTGCGGACGAGATCGCGAAACGTATGGGCTATCGCCCTGAGGAAACATTGCAGTTGCAAGCGATTGCTGCCGATGACGAAGAGCCGTGGGGAGCGGCATTGGACGCCCTGTGCGGGAAATAACGCGACGAGGTTTCAAACCCAAAACCATTCATCAGAATGATCGGCACATGCGTCAGAGTGATCTTTGCGTGCACAGACCTCACGGGTTCCAATGACCGTCCGGCCCTGGTCCTTTCCAACCCGGACGCCCGGGGTGACCTTGACCTGTTAATGATCACCAGCAAGGAACCATCATCGGATTGCATCAGGATCCGCAGCGAGGACTACGCGACGGGCTGCCTGCCTCGCCAGGCATGTGTGCGCTTATCCCGGCCGTTGCGGATTCATTGCTCGAAGGTTGTGCCCCTTCCAATCAGCTTCACCCGCGAGTTCACGGCAAGTGTGCGCAAGCAATTGATCAAGAACGATACCCGCGAGTATTCCAAACTCGCACATCACCACAACCGCCCCGGTGACGACAGTGCTCGCCCCACGTTCCAACCCGGCCAAACCATCCCCTATGGTGGGCGCGTCTTCACCGAAGACGAAGTGGAGGCGGCGGTATCAGCCACGCTGGACTTTTGGCTGACTTTGGGGCCCGAGGGCAAGGCTTTCGAAAGCGAGTTCTCAGCCTTCATGGGTGTGAAGCGCACGTTGTTGGTCAACTCGGGTTCTTCAGCCAATCTTGTCGCCCTCAGCGCCCTGACCAGCCATAAGCTCCCGCCCCACAAGCGCATCCGCCCGGGTGCCGAGGTTATTACCGTGGCGGCGGGTTTTCCCACCACCGTCACGCCGATCATCCAAGTGGGAGCCGTGCCGGTTTTCATTGATTCGATTGCACTCACAGCCAATGCCGATTGCTCACAACTTGAGGCGGCTTACGCTCCCGGCAAAACCATGGCGGTGATGATGGCCCACGCTTTGGGCAATCCCTTTGAACTGGTCACGGTCCTGGAGTTTTGCAAAAAATATGACCTCTGGCTCATTGAGGACAATTGCGATGCCTTGGGATGCACTTATACCATGCCACTGGCCAAGGCCAGGGAACTCGGCCTCGATCATCTCCTCAAGATCGCCGAAAAAGGAATGCATCCCATCATCCGCATCCACCGCATGGCGGATGCTGCCGCTAGCGATGACGACCCCTCACCCGAGCTTTACCTAACAGCTCCAACCGGCAGTTTCGGCGATATCTCCACCCAATCATTCTATCCACCCCACCACCTCACGATGGGTGAAGGCGGTGCCGTCAATATCATTCATAAAGCGGCGCTCATGAGTTACGCTGAAAGCTTCCGCGATTGGGGACGCGATTGTTGGTGTCCGAGCGGATTGGACAACTCCTGCCACCGGCGGTTCAATTGG
>JBILFE010000544.1:0-3320 GCA_044351705.1 Luteolibacter sp.
TTCAAGTCCGCCGGCCCGCTCGACATGCGGATGAATCCCACCCGCGGGCAGAGCGCCGCCGAGTGGCTGGCCAAAGTTCCCGCTAACAAGTTGGAGGTGGCGCTGCACGAGCACGCCGACGAGCCGCGGGCCGCAGAGTTGGCGGAGGGGTTGGCCGGACGCAGGTTTTCTGACACGCTGGCCCTGGCCGGGGCGGTGCGGGAGTTGGTCCGCGGGTTGGACGAGGATGCGGTGGAACTCACGGTGAGGCGGGTGTTTCAGGCGGTTAGAATCGCGGTCAACGAGGAGTTCACCGCCTTGGACGCCTTGTTGCGGGTGTTGCCGGATTGTTTGAAGCCCGGCGGGCGGGCGGTCGTTCTAACATTCCATTCCGGCGAGGACCGGCGGGTGAAGAAGGCGTTTCTAGCCGGTCTGCGCAGCGGGGCTTATGCCAGCATCAGTGATGGCGTCATCACTGCCGGCCCGGATGAACGCAGGCTCAATCCCAGAAGCAGTTCCGCCAAGCTGCGCTGGGCGGTCAGAGCCTGAGGACTTGTCACGGGCCGCCGCGTTTGGCGGTGAGGGTCACGTCCTTGCCTGCGACCAGCGGGACCCGGCGTGGTGCGGGTTCGCCGGGGATGGCGACGGCCACGCTTTGGGTGGTGGCGGAGCGCAGGGTGGCGGTGATTTCCGCAGGTGACCATTGCAGGGTGCGGACCTCGATATTACCGCGACAGAGCGCGCCGGTTAGGGTTCCGGCCGGCCATTGCGGCGGCAGGGCGGGCAGCAGGTCGATGCGGCCCGGGCTGGAGTCCACGAGCATCCGCAGCACGACGGCGGGCAGTCCGCCGCAAATGTCGGTGTTGAAGATGTTTTTCGGGTCGTGGGTGGATACCATGTTAGGTCCCCAGAATTTGTTAGCCAGCCAATCGACGACTTCGTAGGCGGTGCCGGCATCGCGCAGGCTGGCGGCGGCGAGTCCCATTTGGACCAAGCCGAAGGCCATGTCGCCGCCGTTTTCGCGGCGGCGCACGGCCATGCGTTTTTCCAAGGCGACGCGGAATGCCTGGCGCAGCGCGGGATCGGCGGCGATGTCAGCGGGAAGGCCGGCAAACAACGGATAGAGGTGTGAGACATGGCGGTGGGCGTAACTGTCCTGCAACAACGGCGTGGTCCACTCCTTGAGCGCGCCGTCGCTGTTGATTTGATAGGCCGGCAGTTGTTCCAACATGGCCTGCCAGCGTGGCACGGCGTCGGCCTCGGTGCCCAGCGCCTTGCAGGCGGCGATGAGGTGGGTGAGCAATTCGCGCACGGCGGCGACGTCCATGGTGGCGTTGATGCAGGCGGGGGCCTGGGTGTTGGCGGGTTCGTTTTCAGGCGAATAGCTCGGGCTGAAGAGGAGCTTGCCGTCGGGGCCTGCAACCAGGTAATCCTCATAGAACAAGGCGGCTTCCTTCATGAATGGCATGGCCCGCGTTTTGAGAAAGGTGCGGTCGCCGGTATAAAGCGCGTAGTCGTAGTAGAATTGTGCCGCCCACGCCGCGCCGGCGTGCCAGAAAGTCATCGGCCAGGTGGCGTCGAAGTGGATGTCGAGCCCATGGGTGCTGGCGCGCGATGGCAGGTGGATGCCGCGGCAGCCATAGAGCCGGCGCGCGTTTTCGCGGAAGTCTGCCATGCGCGCGTCGAGAAAGCGAAAATAGGGCTCGAGGCCTGCGGCGAAATTGCCGGATAGATCGGCCGCCAATGCGGATTGGACATTGCCGTTCATGGTGAAATCGCTAGACCAGCGCGGGTCCCAGGTGCCGGTCCAAAGCCCTTGCAGGTTGGGAAAAACCTCGCCACTGCTCGATATCACCGTGTAGCGGCCCGCATCAAAGACCTTTTCCAACAATCCGGGCGCCAGTTTGCCCACGCTTGATTTGGCGATGAGTTGTTCGGACGGGAGTGTCGCATCCGCGCCGCCGCCGAGGTCAAGCCGCACCCGGGAAAACAACGGGCCATGAATCGCGGCATGCCGGGCTAACAATTTGGCAAAGTCCGGCTTGATGCCGCCGAGCGCGGCAATCATCGCGGGCAAATGGGACTTGGTGAAATCGTTCAGCAACTCCACCCGAACTAACACGACGACCTCATCGGCACCGGTGATCGAGATGGCATCGCCCTCGGTGGTGGTGGTGCCGCCGGTGGGAATCACCCGTGCGGCAACTTCGTAGCCCTGCGGGCTTCCCGGCCAGGCTTTGCGGAATGAACTCCGATAGGTTAGGTATCCCTTGTCAGCGGCGATCCCGATGTTGCCGATGCCGTCCTTGAACACCTGCTCCGCATTGCCGCCGCCCTGGCCTTTTGTTGGACGCGTGGCGAGTTGCAGGCGGCAGGTGACCGTGCCCATGGCCGGGCCGCTGATCGACATGGCAATCAAGCCGTCGGCCCGCGAGGCGAAGACCCGCCGGCTGAAGCTGCCCCGATCATCGGTCCAATTCACCGCGGCGACGCCGGTGGCGAAATCGACCGAGCGCTCGGAGTTATTGACCGCTCCGGCAGGGGGCATGGTGACCTTGAGATCGCAAGCGGGGATGAACGGATCGGTCCAGCGTTTGCCGCCATAGCCTTCCTTGTCGGCGGTTTCCACCACCAGATTGGCGGCTTGCCGGAATTTTCCGGTGGCCAGCATGTGCCGGATCTCCGGCAAGCGCGCCGCAGTGTCGGGTGGTGGCATCGGCTGCCACATTGGCAGATAGAGCTGGCCGTGGTTCACAATGATCGTTTCATCCGACGGCCTGCCGTACACCATGGCACCGAGCAGGCCGTTGCCGGTGACCATGGCCTGCTCCCAGGTCTTGGCGGGTTCCCTGCTGAGGCAACCGCGCGCGGGGGCGGCGGCCTGCGCGGTCAGCGCCGCTATCAATGTTAGAAAAACGACCGGGACGAGGCGTGGGGAATGTTGCAGGCGGAGCATGATTCAAAGGTGAGTGGAGAATCTCACAAATTCGGGCAAAGATAACCACTGATTACACTGAATCCACAGATTGAAGAGGATGCACTGAAAAATCAGAGCAATCAGTGGTTTTCAGTGTCTTCAGTGGTTAAGAACGGGTCGTCATCATCACCGACCCTGTCCTTGGGTTGATACGAGTGGGATGCCCGTTATTTCGCAGTAGTGGTCTGCTCCAGGGTGATGGCGTTTTGTTTGGCCACCTCGTCAGGGTCTTCGGTGAACTTGCCGCGGTCATAAGTCAGCAGACCATTGCATTCTTTTTCCACATCGGTGATCTGCGTCCAAACCAGTCCGCTGACGCCGGGAGTCTTGACCAGCGGACGGTATTTATCGACCGAGCCGAGGA
>JBILFE010000032.1:0-11786 GCA_044351705.1 Luteolibacter sp.
CGTGTAATCCTCTTCATCCGTGGTCATCTTCATCCCGCATTGCCATTCAGGCCCGCGAACCACGCGCAAATGTGCCAAATCATTTTCCACCTAGCTCAGGAACTGTGAACCTAATCGCGAGTCCATCCTCTCCCGCCTCGGGTGGCTCCTGTCTCACGCCAACAGCAGGGATTTTGCCAGCCGCGTCTTCCAACTGCGGGACAAGTCCTTCATCTCCTATCCTTCGCTTGGTTAGCCACAGCTGCGTGGCGGTCTGTGCCCTTCGCGCCGCAGGCGGGAGGGAGCCGGATGCCGCGGATGAAAATCTCCACGGTTTCCCGGATCCATCCGTCGCGATCCAACTCGGACAAGCCGGAGCTGCGGCGCAACAAACCGCCCATCAAGGCGGAGGTGAGCACTTCCGCAAAAGCCATCGTGTTCAGATCCGGTCGCACCACGCCGGCCTGGCGGCGCTCATCCAGGTAGCCCGCAATGCTGCGGTGAAACGGGTCTAACACATCACCGATCAATTCCTTGGCCAAGGTCGGACGGCGCCGGCTCTCACCGATCATCGCGCGGGCCATGCCTTCACAGCGTTCCAACGAGGAATTGTAAACCCGCGCAAAGCGGGTCAGATCCTCCACCAAATCCCCGCTGAAGCGCCCACCACATTCACACAAGGCACTAAACTCTTCCGAGGTCTCCTGCACCACCGCAATCAACAGCTTCTGCTTCGATTCAAAATGCCGGAACAAGGTCACCTCGTTGCAGCCCGCACGCTCCGCAATCCCACGCGTGGTCGCTGCCTCTATGCCCTTGTCACCAAATTCCACCCGCGCCGCTTCCATCAAGCGCTGGCGCATGCCGGCACTCTCCACAGGTTTCTTGCTTGCTCGCAGCGGGGTCACCCCCAAGTTTTTGCAAGTAATCGCTTGCATGCAAGCTCAATGTCGCCTAAATCCGCTGCGGTCATGCTGAATCGCCTGTTGAACGGATGTTATGTGAGCTGCTGCGCGCTGGTGGTGACAAGCGGGTGTGCGCCGGTGGGTCCTAACCACAAGACGCCGGCGATGGAGTTGCCGGCGGCCTTTTCGCAGGGTGGCATCCATTGGAAACGCCAGATGCCGACGGCCGCGCCACGCCCGCAGCGGTGGTGGCGGCTCTATCAAGATGCCGCGCTCACCACGCTGGTGGAGCGGGCGCTGGAGCAGAACCAGCAAATTGCGGCGTCCGTGGCACGGCTGCGCCAAGCCCGTGAAATGAGCATTTCAACCCGCTCGTTGCTTTTCCCCAGTGTCAATTTGGGAGTCGCCGCTGAGCGCTCGAAACAACGCCTGCGCGCGCCGTCGGGTGGCACCAACCAGTCTAACAACTTCAGCGTGCCGCTTGATTTCCGATATGAGATTGATTTCTGGGGCAAAGTGCGCCGGCGAATGGAAGCGGCCAATGCGTCGGCGGATGCCGCCGGGGAAACCCTGGCGGCCCTGCGTCTCAGCATCGCCGGTGAGGTGACCCAAACCTATTGGGCGCTGCGGGCCGTCGACGCGGATCGCGCGGTGCTTTCCCGCACCTTGGAAATCCGGCGCCGGGCGCTCGATCTTCTCGGCAAACGCCGCGAGGCGGGAAGCATCAGCGGGCTTGACCTCGCCCGTGCCGAAACGGAAGTCGCCACGGCCGAAGCCGACCGCATCCGCCTCGATCAGAATCGCATCCCGTTGGTCAACGCGCTGGCCGTGTTGACCGGCACGGTGGCCACCGGCATGACGGTAGCGGAACAAACGGACCTGCCGCAGCCGCCAGGCGTGCCGGTCTCCGTGCCATCGGAAATGCTGCGCCAGCGGCCGGATATCCGCGCCGCCGAACAGAGTGTGGTCGCCGCCAACGCCAATATCGGCGTGGCAAGCGCCGCGTTCTATCCGTCCATCTCCATCAATGGCTCCACTGGCTTCGATGCCACCAGCATAGGCAATCTGTTCCAAGCCTCCTCGCTGGTGTGGTCGCTGGGCGCGGACGCCACCCGTTCCATCACCAATTACAAATGGCTCAAAGCCGAACGCGAGGCGGCGGTGGCGGCGCATGCCGCCGCGAGTGCGGAGTACCGCCAGACTGTCCTCGAGTCGATCCGCGAGGTGGAAAACGCGCTGCAGGGGGCGGCCATCCTCAAACGCCGCCAAGCCGCCGAGGATCAGGCGCTGGATGCCGCCCGCCGGACCTTCGAGCTGTCCGCAAAACGCTACAAGGCCGGCCTCGTCAGCTTCCTCGATGTGGTGGATGCGGAACGCACCCGCCTCGCCGCCGAACAAACCGCCAATGCCATCCGTGCAGATCGCCTCGCCATTTCCGTGGCCCTCATCAAGGCGTTAGGCGGAGAGTGGTAGCCTTACCGATCACCTCTTTACCTCTTTACCTACTTACCTCTTTACCTACTTACCTACTTACCTACTTACCTACTTACCTACTTACCTACTTACCTACTTACCTACTTACCTACTTACCTACTTACCTACTTACCTACTTACCTACTTACCTACTTACCTACTTACCTCTTTACCTACTCCGACCCCCATGCGCTCATTCATCCTAACAATTTCACTGGTGTCGCTGGTGTCCTGCGGAAAAAAGGCAGGCCCCGGCGGCCCGCCGCCAGCCGGCACGCCGGAAGTGTCGGTTGTGACCATCCAAGTGCAGCGCGTCGCGTTGAAAACGGAATTGCCGGGCAGGGTCTCGGCGTCGCGCACGGCCGAGGTGCGCCCGCAAGTGGGAGGCATCATTCAGGAGCGCTTGTTCACGGAAGGGTCCGATGTCAAGGCCGGGGATGTTCTCTATCAGATCGACCCGGCGAGCTATCAGGCCGCCCATGACGGTGCCGCCGCGGCATTGGCCAAGGCGGAGGCCAATGTGGCCCCGTTGCGGCTCAAAGCCGAGCGCTACAAAGAGTTATTGGACAGCGAAGCCGTCAGCAAACAGGATTATGATGACGCCTCCGCGGCGCAGAAGTTGGCCGAAGCCGAGATCAATCTGGCCAAGTCCGCGCTGGAAACCGCCAGCATCAATTTGGCTTACACCAAAGTAAGCGCGCCGATCTCCGGTCGCATCGGCCGCTCGGCGGTGACCAACGGTGCCTTGGTGACCGCCAGCCAGCCCGTGCCGCTGGCCACCATCCAGCAGCTCGACCCGGTGTACGTCGACGTCACCCAGTCCAGCAGCGACATCCTGCGCATGAGGAGAGCGCTGGAAAGCGGCCAACTCAGCACCAACGAGGGGCAGGCGAAGGTGCTGCTGCTGCTGGATGACGGCACCCAATATCCGGAACCGGGGAGCCTCAAATTTTCCGAGGCATTTGTCGATCCCGGCACCGGCTCGGTGACGTTGCGCACGCTCTTTCCCAATCCGAAGTTGATGCTGCTACCCGGGCTGTTCGTGCGCACGGTGCTGGAGGAGGGAGTCAAGGATCAGGCGATTCTGGTGCCACAACGCGGGGTCACCCGCAATCCCGCCGGCCAGGCCATGGTGATGGTCGTCGGCGCCGGGGAGAAAGTCGAACCACGGGTCATCAAGACCGATCGCACCGTCGGCGACAATTGGCTGGTCAATGATGGCTTGCAAGTGGGTGACCGGGTGATTTTGGAAGGAGTCATAGGACCACGGGCCCGCCCAGGCACGGTGGTGAAAGCCGTGCCCTTCGGTGCCAAGCAGGAACCGAATAGGTAATCCCACCACGTTGCCTGGATGAACGACCAACTTCACAAACCACTGAGGCCACTGAAAACCACTGAAATCATTGTTTTTCAGTGCATTCAGTGGTTTTCAGTATCTCAGTGGTCAACCTGCTCCGAATCACCAAATGGACTCCACCCCAAGGGCTTGTCAGTAAAGGAACTCCCCCATGCCGCGCTTTTTCATCAACCGTCCGATCTTTGCCTGGGTGATCGCCATCATGATCATGTTGGCGGGGCTGTTGTCTATCAAGACACTGCCCGTTTCGCAGTATCCGCCGATTGCCCCTCCTCAAATCACCATCAACGCCGTCTATCCGGGAGCCTCCGCCCAGACCGTGCAGGACACCGTCACCCAGGTCGTCGAACAAAAACTCAACGGCATCGACAACCTGCTCTACATGTCATCGACGAGCGACTCCGCCGGGGCAGTGGCCATCAACCTGACCTTCAAGGCCGGCACCGATCCTAACATCGCCCAGGTGCAAGTGCAGAACAAGCTGCAACTGGCCACGCCGCTGTTGCCCCAGGTGGTCCAGCGCCAGGGAATCTCCGTGGTCAAGTCCACCAAGAACTTCATGCTCATTGTCGGGCTGGTCTCGGAAGACGGCGCGATGGACCGCAATTCCCTAACCGATTACCTGATCTCCAACGTGCAGGAGAATGTCAGCCGGCTCGAAGGGGTGGGTGAAATCCAGGTGTTTGGCGGGCAGAATGCCATGCGCATCTGGATGAACCCGCACAAGCTCAACAACTACCGTCTGACCTCCAACGACGTGATCGCCGCGCTGCAAGCCCAGAACGCCCAGGTTTCCGCCGGTCAGTTTGGCGGTATCCCCGCCATGCAAGGCCAGCAGTTGAACGCCACCATCAGCGCGCGCACCTTGCTGCAGACCCCGGCGCAGTTCGAGGCCATCATCCTGCGCACCAACGACGATGGCTCCACCGTCAAGCTCAAGGATGTGGCCGAATGCAAAATCGGCACGGAAAACTATGATGTTTTATCGTTCTATAAAGGCAAGCCGGTGGGTGCCATGGCCGTCCGTCTGGCGTCCGGGGCCAACGCCCTGGAGACCTCCACACGGATCAAGGCGAAGATGGACGAACTGTCCAAGTACTTCCCCACCGGCGTGAAAGTGGCTTACCCCTACGACAGCACCCCGTTTGTCAAAATCTCCATCGAAGAAGTGGTCAAGACCCTGGCCGAGGCCATCTGTCTGGTTTTCATCATCATGTACCTTTTCTTGCAGAACTTCCGGGCCACCTTGATTCCCACCATCGCGGTGCCGGTGGTTCTGTTAGGCACCTTCGGCGTGCTCTCGGTTTGCGGCTATTCCATCAACACGCTCACCTTGTTCGCGCTGGTTATTGTCATCGGGCTGCTGGTGGACGACGCCATCGTGGTGGTGGAGAATGTGGAACGCATCATGACGGAAGAGGGCTTGCCGCCCAAGGAGGCAACCATCAAATCCATGGGCCAGATCACCAGCGCGCTGTGGGGCATTGTCACGGTGCTGACGGCGGTGTTTGTGCCGATGGCCTTTTTCGGGGGCTCCACCGGGGTGATCTACCGGCAATTTTCCATCACGATCATCGCCGCGATGATTCTCTCGGTGTTGCTGGCCATGACCCTGACCCCGGCGCTGTGCGCGACCCTGCTCAAGCCGGTTGCCAAAGGCCACACGGCCGGCGAAGCCGGTTGGTTCAAGGGGTTTTTCCGCTGGTTCAACTTCTGCTTCGAGCGCAGCCGGGCGCTGTATGAACGCATGGTCAGCGCCTCGTTCCGCACGCCGCTGCGCTATCTGGCGGTGTATGCGGCCATCGTGGCGTGCATGGGGTTCCTGTTTGTGCGGCTGCCCACCGCGTTTCTACCCGATGAGGACCAGGGGTTTCTCATCTGTCTGGTCAATTTGCCGGCCGGGGCCACCGTCGACCGCACCGTCAAGGTCATGCAACAGATGGAACAGCATTTTGAAAAAAATGAACAAGCTGCGGTGGCATCGGTCATCACAGTGGCCGGCTTCAGTTTCGCCGGCCGCGGCCAGAACATGGGACTGGCCTTTGTCCGGCTCAAGGATTGGAAACTGCGCAAGTCCCCCGCCCTGAAGGCCTCGGCCGTCGCCGGCAGGGCCATGGGCGCGTTCTCCCAAATCAAGGATGGCCAGGTGTTTGCCTTCTCGCCGCCGGCGGTCATCGAGTTGGGCCAGGCCAACGGCTTTGACTTCATGCTGCAAGATCGTGGTGGCATCGGCCATGACAAGCTCATGGAGGCCCGCAACCAATTGTTAGGCATGGCCATGACTAACAAGAAACTGATTGCGGTGCGACCCAACGGTCAGGATGATTCGCCGCAGTTCAAGCTCGACGTGGATGACGTGCGGGCCGGGGCGCTGGGAGTGTCCCTCAATGACATCAACAGCGTGCTGGCCACCGCTTGGGGCAGTTCCTATGTGAACGACTTCATTGAAAACGGGCGGGTTAAAAAGGTCTTTCTGCAGGCCGGTTCGGAGTTTCGAATGCTGCCGGAGGACATCAACCGCTGGTATGTTAGAAATCAGCGTGGTGAGATGGTGCCGTTCTCCGCCTTTGCCACTGCCCATTGGCAGTATGGCTCACCCCGCCTGGAACGCTACAATGGCATCCCCGCCGTGGATATCATGGGCCAGGCCGCACCCGGCGTCAGCACCGGTGAGGCCATGGCCGAAATGGAAAAAATGGCCGCCCAACTCCCGGCGGGCACCGGTTTCGAGTGGACGGGGCTTTCCTACGAGGAAAAGAAAGCCGGAGCCCAGGCGCCGGCGCTGTATGCCATCTCGCTGTTAGTGGTGTTTCTGAGCGTGGCCGCGCTCTATGAGAGCTGGACCATCCCGTTTGTCAACCTGCTGATGCTGCCGCTGGGACTGGTGGGAGCGGTGGCGGCAGTCACCCTGCGGGTGCTGCCCAACGATGTCTATCTGCAGATCGGCCTGCTAACCACCGTCGGGCTTTCCACCAAAAACGCCATTCTCATCATCCAGTTCATCAAGGACCAGATGCACCAAGGCCATGAGCTGGTGGAAGCCACTCTGGCAGCGGTCAGAATCCGGCTGCGACCGGTGATCATGACTTCCTTGGCGTTCTTTTTCGGCACGCTGCCGCTGGCGCTCACCACCGGGGCCGGCGCCGCAGCCCAAAACGCCATCGGCACCGCCGTAACCGGCGGCTTGCTTTCCGCCACCTTCATTGATCTGCTGTTCATTCCGTTCTTCTTCGTGCTGATCTCCCGCCTGTTTGGCAACAAGCAACCCCAACCGCAAACAGCACCTAACATTTCTGCCTAACCATGTATCTGAATCTCATCCAGCTTGCCGAGTCGTTTGGAGTCTCGGAAAAAGTTGTGGAAGGCTGGATCCGCGACGAGGGCCTGCCCCACACCCCTGACCGCGGGGTGTTGTTGTTTGATCGCGCCCAGGTCGCGCAATGGGCCGCCACCCGCGGCCTCGCCACCAAGGCCGGCTTCCTCGCCAACGCCAACCCCTCCCTCAGTGCAGCCCTGCGCCTGGCACCGCTGCTCCACACCGGCGGGATTTTCCGCAATGTGGCCGCCGCCAACGTCACCGACGTTTTCGTGCAAGTCGCCAGCGCCATGCACGGCGCGACGCCGCCGGTGCGCGGGCTATTGGGCCAGCGGCTCAGGGCCGCGGGCGGCGTGACCTATGCGCCGGTGGGCTTGGGCTTTGCGCTGCCGCATCCCGCGACGCGCATCACCCTGGGCCGCGATTCCGGAACCTTGGCACTCATTCTACTGCGGGACGCCCTCACCCTAACCGAACCGCGGGTCGATGACGTGGCCGTGACCCGCTTGTTATTCTTCATCGCGCCCTCGCCGCGGGCACATCTCGACATGGTCGGACGCCTCAGCCGCCTGCTGCTCAGCGCCACCCTGCGCCCGCGCCTCGAACAAGCCGCCACGGATGAAGAGATTTTCCGAGTGATGGAGGCGGCCGATGCCGCGGCGGGAGATGGGAACAAGCAGGAAGGAAACGCCTGATGACCGGCGAGTTGTTAGCACCGGCCGTTATATTGTTAGGCATGGCGGTGGTGACGGGCGCGAGGTGGCCGCGACTCTGGCTGGGGCTAACCGTCAGCGGGGCGGCGATGGCGCTGGGTGCGGCGCTGGCGGTTTTCGCCAGCGGGGCCGACTGGCAATGGCGGTCCGGATTTTTGATAGGCGGGGAGGCGGTGCATCTGCGGCTGGATGGTCTGGCGGCGCTGTTTGTGGTGCTCGTGGCGGTGGTCGGCGGGGCCGGCGCGGTTTATGCCCGCGAGTATTGGGCGGGTGACCACCACGCGGCCTCCGCGCCACGCGGCCGCGCGTGGTGGAGCGCGCTGCTGCTGAGCATGCTGCTGGTGCTGACCCTGTCTAACGGATTGCATTTTCTCATGGCCTGGGAAGCGTTCGCCATCTGCGGGTATTTTTTGATCATCCTCGAGCCAAAAAGGCCGGCGGTGCGGGCCGCGGGCTGGCTGTATTTGGCCGCGTCGCATGCGGGCACGGTTTGCCTGTTTGCATTCTTCGCCCTGCTGGCGGCCAAGACCGGCGGCTGGGATCTGGGCCCACTGCGCGACGACACCTCCCTCGCACCGTTGTTCTGGCTGGCACTCGCCGGCTTCGGCATCAAAGCCGGATTTTTCCCCCTGCACATTTGGTTGCCTTCGGCGCATGCCAATGCGCCGAGCCACGTGTCCGCCATCCTCTCGGGCGTGGCCATCAAAATGGGGGTTTACGGCATCGTGCGCTTCAGCGGCTGGCTGCCGGTGCCCCCCGCGGCGGGTTGGGTGGTGATCGGCCTCGGCGCCAGCAGTGCCTTGTTAGGAATCGCTTTCGCCCTGGCCCAAAACGATTTCAAACGCCTGTTAGCCTATTGTTCGGTGGAAAACGTCGGCATCATATTGATCGGTGTCGGCGCGGCGTTGCTGGCCCGCTCGCAGGGCGGTGCCGCGTGGGGCCAACTGGCGCTGGCGGGAGCCTTGCTGCATGTGTGGAACCATGGCGCGTTCAAGGCGCTGTTGTTTTTTGGTGCGGGCGCGGTGTTGCATGCCACGGACACGCGCCAAATGAGCCGCTTGGGCGGCTTATGGCGGCTCATGCCATGGACGGCCGGGCTGTTTGCGCTGGGCTCGCTGGCGGTGGCGGGACTCCCCCCGCTCAATGGTTTTGTGAGTGAATGGCTGATCTATCTGGGGCTCTTTGATGCGGTGGCCGGCAGGCACGCGGTGGCCTGGGCGGCGATTCCCGCGGCCATGATGCTGGCGATGGCCGGCGCGCTGGCGGTGGCAACCTTTGCCAAGGCTGGTGCGCTCATGTTCCTGGGCGCGGCACGCACCAAGCCGGCCGCTAACGCCCACGAATGCGGGGGCTGGATGCGCGCCCCGATGCTCGTGCTGGCCGGCCTCTGCCTGGCGCTGGGTCTCGCCCCGCTCTGGTTTTGGCCCGCCGTGTCAAGGGCTGCAACGGCGTGGCACCCGGCGTGGGCCAACTCCAAGCCGGCGGCACCCCTGGCCACTCTGGGATGGGTCCACCTCGCGCTGGCCGCACTCATCGTCACCGCAGGCGGGTTTCTCTGGCGCAAAGTCCGGTCTAACAACCTGAGGCGCGGCCCCACCTGGGACTGCGGCTACGCCGCGCCCACCGCGCGCATGCAATACACCAGCGGCTCGTTCGCGGGCATTGCGGCCGGCTGGTTTGGCTGGATTCTGCGACCGTCACGCACCTTGCGGCGCGCCCGCGGTCACTTCCCGGCACAGGCCATGCGGCTCGAACAAACCCCCGAAACGGTGCTGCAAAACGCGGTTCTGCCCATGGCCGCCCGCGTCATGCGGGTGTCCACCGCGGTTCGGCGCTTGCAACACGGCCGCCTATCAGCTTACATCTTGTACGTGGTTGCCGGACTAACAGCCATCGGGGTACTGGTTCTAATGGAAAGCCTGTCATGAATTCAATCCTTGACCTGATTCTGCGTCTCGACTGCTGGCTGCTGCTGGCGCCGTTGTTGCCGGGCATCATCAACAAGGTCAAGGCCTGGGTGGCGGGACGCCGCGGCCCGCCGGTCCTGCAACTTTACTACGACCTCGCCCGCTTGTGGAAAAAGGGCGTGGTCATGAGCACGCTCGCCTCACCCGCCTTTGTGATCCTGCCGGCCGTGGCCTGGGTCGCTTTGCTCGGTGCCGCCATCCTGATGCCCCTCGGCCCGTTGGGAACCGGCCTGAGTTTTCGCGGCGACGCGCTGGTGATGCTCTATCTGCTGGCGCTCGCGCGCTTCTGCACCGCTTGGGCGGCGATGGAAACCGGCTCGGCTTTCGAAGGCATGGGCACGGTGCGCGAAGTCAGTTATGCGGTGCTGGCGGAAGCCGCCATGATTGCCGCGGTGCTTTCCCTCAGCGTACAAACCGGAACCCTCGCCCTCGGCACCATGCTGGCCCCGACCATGGGCTCAAGCGCGGTGCTGCTGGCGGCCGGTTTGTTCATCGTGTTGCTCGCGGAAAACTGCCGGGTGCCCTTTGATGACCCTAACACCCACCTCGAGCTCACCATGATCCACGAGGTCATGGTGCTCGATCACAGCGGCCCGCCACTCGCCGTCATCCTGCATGGGGCCTCAATGAAACTGCTGTTGTTCTCAGTGTTGTTAGTGCAGGCGGTGGTGCCGCTGGGCCAACTCCAACCGCTCGCCGCCGCTGTCATGCTGGCGGGCGGCGTGTTTGGCGTAACCGTGGCCGTCGGCCTCGTCGAGTCGCTCATGGCGCGCTTCGCCTTCCGCCGCGTGCCGCTGTTGCTCACCGCGGCGTTTTTGTTGTGCTTGTTCGCGCTGATGGTCGCATGGAAAGGAGGCCTGCCGTGATCAACGCCAACCTCAATCTGTTGATCGGCCTGGCCATGGGCCTCAATCTGCTGGCACTGGGCACCAGCCGGCTGCCCGCGCTCATCCGCGCCATGTCGGCGCAGGGCGTCATCCTCGGAGTGATGCCGATTTTGATGGAGCATGACCCCGACTGGCGGGTGCTGGTGGTGGCACTGGCGACCATCAGCGGCAAGGGCCTGCTCATTCCCGCGCTGTTGCGGCGGGCCATGCGCACCGTGCAAATCGACCGCGAGCTCGAGCCGCTGATCGGCTTTGTGCCGTCGTTATTGTTAGGTGCGGGTGGCACCATCGCGGCATTGGCACTGACGCAGATGTTGCCGCTGCTGCCGGAGCACACCGGCTCGCTGCTGGTGCCGGGCGCGCTGGCCACCCTGTTCACCGGTTTCATTCTGCTGATCGGACGCACCAAGGCCATCTCACAAGTCTGCGGCTATTTGATTCTGGAAAACGGCATCTATATCTTCGGCCTGCTGCTCATCAAGGCCATGCCACTGATGGTGGAGGCCGGGGTGCTGCTCGACCTAACAGTCGGCGTGTTCATCATCGGCATCATTGTGGACCGCATCCAGCGCGCGTTCGATTCGCTCGACACCCGCAAACTCACCGCCCTTCACGAATGAACTCGCTCCTTCTCATCATCGTGCCTCTGGTGGCTGCGGCGCTGGCAGCGGCCTGGCCGCACAGCCGCACGCGGCCGTTGTTCCTGCCAGCCGCCGCTGTGATTCATACCGTGCTGTCGTGCTGGTTGTTTTTCTATCCGCCGGCGCTGGACGCCGGCGCGTGGCTGGGCTTTGATCCATTGGCGCGCGCGGTGCTGCCAGTGGTGTCGGTGTTGTTTTTGGTCTGCTCCTGTTATGGCGTGAGCTACCTGCGGCTCCGCTCCGAACGCCCCAACCGCATTTTCATTGCCGCCTTGCTCGCCGTGCTGGGGCTGTTGAGCGCGGGCCATCAAGCCCGCCATTTGGGCGTGCTGTGGATTTTCACGGAAGCCGTCACCCTCGCCGCGGTGCCGCTGTTGCACTTCAATGGCACGCCGCGCGCGTTCGAGGCCACTTGGAAATACCTGCTGGTCGGCGGCACCGGGATCGCGCTGTCGTTGTTAGGTTCGTTATGCCTCGGTTACGCCTCGCTCTACGGCGGCGGGGATGGCAATCTGACGTTTGTGGCGCTGATGGAGCAGGGCAGCGGC
>JBILFE010000545.1:0-3318 GCA_044351705.1 Luteolibacter sp.
AGCGAATCAATTCATCGAAGATTGGATGGCGCGGTATCCAGAGGAATGTGAGCTCCTTGCTCGCGCGACGCTTCGGGCTTATTGTCTGGATAGGGACGCGGATACATCAAAGCGATTCATCAACCTGGGTAAGAATCCCAACCTGCGCGACGTTGACCGGGCAATTGTGGGTGCTATCCGCAAAACCTCGTTCATGAAGGAGGCTCAGAAGAGTGAGTCTCTCTGGGCAGGGTGCTCGGGACTGCCTTAGCGAGTGCGGGGCGGACGGGTAGGTTTGCCTCAGCCCATCCGCATCCTGAAATATCAAATCGACACCTGAACCAAAGCCAGTTCTCCCCCCATGATCCCCCGTGCCACATCGCAAGTTCTCGCATTGGCCGATTCGGGCGGCTGGCAGAGTTGCGTGGCGAAGGGGCGGGACGAGCGCGGCGGGGACGGGCAATTTTTCACCCCACCTGTTATTGCCCGCTGCCTGGCCGGGTGGTTTCGTCGGGAGGGCTTCAATCGTCCGTCGCTGCATTTGCTTGATCCCGGGGCAGGCGGCGGAGTGCTGACAGCTGCGGTGGTGGACCGCATCACCGCACTGCGAGCTGACAAAGGGTTGCGCAAACTAAAAGAGATGACACTGGAAGCTTGGGAACTGGAGGAAGCCTTTTTACCTGCGCTCCGGCGCACCCTGGCAGCTTGTGCGGCGGCTTTGGAACAAGTGGGCGTCCGCACGACTGTAGAACTCCACCACGGCAGCTACGTCGAAGGAGCTGTGCGCGCGCTTGATCCGGGGCTATTCGGTGTCGTTAGGGATGCGCAAGTCACCCACGCCATTCTCAATCCGCCCTACCGTAAGATTGCCACCCGTTCAAAGGAACGGATGCAACTGGCCTCCGTCGGTATGGAGACGTCGAACCTCTATGCCGCCTTCGTCTGGCTGGCGCTACGGCAGTTGGTGCCGGGTGGCGAGCTTGCCGCCATCACCCCGCGCAGTTTCTGCAACGGCCCCTACTTTCGAGAGTTCCGCCTAGATTTGTTAGATGAGTCAACATTTCGCCGCGTTCATGTCTTCAACTCGCGGACGGAAGCGTTCAGCCGGGACGAGGTGCTCCAGGAAAATATCCTTTTCCATCTCAGCCGCGACAGTCAGGCCATGGCACCTCTCACCGTCTCTACCGGTTCGCTGGCAGCGCCAGAGCAAGTCCGTGTTACCCGCGAGCGCTTTGTGTCGCTAGCGGATCCCAATCGGGTCATTCACATCGCCACGGAAACCGACGCGAGCGATGTCCGCACTTTCTTCGATGCCATGCCGTGCAAGCTCACCGATCTCGGCATCGAGGTCTCCACCGGACCGGTGGTCGATTTCCGCCTCAAGGACTCTCTCGCCGATCATCTCGGAGCCGGAGGTGTGCCGCTCATCTATCCGCACTGTGTCAAAGCCGGTCGCGTGCTCGCACCGCTCCAGCGATCCAGCGACTACAACGCCGCCCGTGTGAGCAAGAAGCCCGTGGCGATCGGAGAAGATGAGGAAACCCGCAAATGGCTCATTCCCGCCGCCCGCTTGGTTTTGATCAAACGTTTTTCATCGAAGGAGGAGAAACGTCGCCTCGTCGCCGGGGTGCTCGATCCTGCTGATTTCCCATCCGGTCTCCTGGGTATCGAAAACCACCTCAATTTTTTCCACTGCAAGCGCGCAGGACTCTCCATCCTGATTGCACGCGGCCTCTGCCGTTTCCTCAACTCGACCGTAGCCGACCGCTATTTCCGCCAATTTAACGGCCACACCCAGGTCAATGCCTCCGATCTCCGCTCATTCCGTTATCCGCATCCGGCTGACTTGGAGCGGCTGGGAAAATTGTCCTTGGATGACACCCAACAAAATGCCATTGATCAAGCCATGACCGATCTGCTCGGCGCACCCACGTTCAGCGAACCATGACTCCCGCCGCAACCAAGCGTCTGAATGAAGCTCTGGAATTACTTGTCGCCGTCGGACTCCCGCGCGAACAACAGAACGAACGTTCGGCCCTCAGCCTGCTCTCCCTGGCGGATGTCAAACCGCGCAGCCCATGGAGAAACGCCACCGCACCTCTTCGCCGCATCACGCAGATGATGGATTGGATGCGCGATCACTACGATGTGACCTACGCCTCTAACACCCGCGAGACCATCCGCCGTCAAACGGTCCACCAATTCGTGCAACATGGTTTGCTCCAAGAGAATCCAGACAAGCCAGAGCGCCCAATCAATAGTCCTAACTGGTGCTATCAGATCACACCGACAGCACTGAAGTTGCTCACCAGTGTTGGCACCACCGCTTTCAAAAACGAACTCGTCGCGTTCCTAAAGAATCCCGCTACCGGAGACCTCAAAGCGCGTCACCGCGATCTTCCACGTGAAATTGTCCGGATGCCCGACGGTATCACTATCGAACTCTCGGCAGGCGGACAGAACACCCTGATTCGCTCGATCGTCGAGGAGTTTATCCCACGCTTTGTCTGCCAACCTCGCGTCCTGCTTCTCGGCGCCGCCGCGGACAAAGAAGTCCTCAGCAACGACATCGCCCTGGCTGAGCTGGGCGTCAAACTGGCGTCCCGAGGCAAAGCCCCGGATGTTCTCATCCACGATGCCAAACGCGATTGGCTTATCATCGTAGAGGCTGTCACCTCTCACGGCCCTGTTGATCAGAAGCGTAAAAACGAGCTCACCCGGATCTTCGCAAGCTCCCGCCCCGGTCTCGTCTTTGTCTCCGCCTTTCCCGACCGCAAGACATTCACCCGCTTCCACTCAGCAATTGCTTGGGAAACTGAAGTGTGGATCGCAGATTCGCCGGATCACATGATCCACTTCAACGGCGTCCGCTTTCTCGGCCCCTACGATCATGCCAGCGGCCACGATCTAATCTCTTAAAGCAAATCCTTACTCCAACCGGACCGTTTGGAAAACGGTCCCTGCCTGTTGATACGACCTGCGCAAGATTCGCTCACTTCACCTCATACTCGGCGTGGACGATGGTGATGATGTCCTTTTCGCAGGAGGAGGTGTCATTATTGCCTTCGTTGGAGGTGCCGGTGGAATTGGCGGCATTGATGTTGATGATGCCCATGTCGGCGTAAACCAACTTGCCGACGCTGGTGTTGCCGGCGGAGCCGAGGATATTGTCGGCGCGGTTGCGGGCATCCTTGGCGGCTTCGGCAAGCATCTCGAGTTTGAGTTCGCCAAGCCGCGTGTAGTAATAATTGGGTGAGTGGGATGTCACGTCGACGCCCTGTTCGAGCAAGGTGGTGATTTCGCGCGAGGCTTTTTCGATGAGCGCGACGTTGGCCGAAC
>JBILFE010000546.1:0-3315 GCA_044351705.1 Luteolibacter sp.
CGCTTCCGGCCTCTCGCAATCCGGACGTCTCACCCAGTTGCCCCTCGGCCAGGCACTCCAGGAATTCAGCGGGGCAAAAAACAACCCCGGTCTGCTCAAGCTGCTCACCCCGCTGCACGCCGCCGCCAAGTCCTGCCCGCTGATGACCTCGCTGGTGGACTCCGGCGATGTCTTCCACCCGCTGGCCTGGACCCCGCCGGAAGCCTACGAGTTCCTCCGCCACATCCCTGCCTATGAGGACGCAGGCCTGCTCGTGCGCCTGCCGAATTGGTGGCAAAAACGCGGCAAGCGTCCGCTAGTCGCCGCGACTATCGGCGAGAAAAATGGCACCTCCTGCGGCCTCGACGCCCTGTTGGATTTCAGGCTCGATGTGGTCGTCGATGGCCACAAGCTGAGCGCCCGGGAAATCCAGGCACTGCTGCAAGGTGAGGACGGTCTGGTCCTGTTCCGCGGCCAGTGGATCGAAGTGGACCGCGAAAAGCTCCAGCAAGCGCTCGATCACTGGCAGTCCATTGATGCCCGGGATGGCATTTCATTCATAGAAGGCATGCGCCTGTTAGCCGGTGCGCCTGCCGATCTCAAGGATACCGACGACCTCGAAGAGCACCGCGAGTGGGCATTCGCCCAGGCCGGAACCCAACTCGCGGAAACGCTGCGCCGCCTCACCACGCCGGATGCCGCCGCGCCCCCGCCCACCCTGCGCGCCACGCTGCGTCCCTATCAGGCACGCGGCCTCGATTGGCTCTGGTTCTGCGCCCGCGCCGGCCTCGGCGCCTGTCTCGCCGACGACATGGGCCTGGGCAAGACCATCCAAGTTCTGGCCGCCCTGTTGCGCAAACAACAGGAAATGCCCGGCAGTCCGCCGAGTTTGCTGGTGGTGCCCGCGTCGCTGATAGGCAACTGGCTGCGCGAAGCAGCCACCTTCGCTCCCACCCTGCGGCTCCACGTCGCCCATCGCTCCGAGGGCGACATCACCGCGCCCGGTGCGGCCCAACTCGCCGCCACCGACCTCGTCATCACCACCTACGGCATGGCCGCCCGCCTCGACTGGCCCGCCGCCACCCGCTGGAGCTGGGTCATTCTCGATGAGGCCCAGGCGATCAAAAACCACGCCGCCCGCCAAAGCAAAGCCGTGCGCAAACTCCGCGCCGATGCCCGCATGGTCCTGACAGGCACCCCGGTCGAGAACCACCTCGGCGATCTCTGGTCGCTCTTCGATTTCATCAACCCTGGATTGTTAGGCAGCGCCGGCCAGTTCGCCACCTTCGTCAAACAAATCACCAGCGACAACTCATCCCACTACGCGCCCCTGCGCCGGCTCGTGGCCCCCTACATCCTGCGCCGCCTCAAGACCGACAAATCCATCATCTCCGACCTCCCGGACAAGACCGAGATGAAAGTGTTCTGCGGCCTCTCGCCGGCCCAGGCCCGGCTCTATCAACAAAGCGCCGACGCCCTCGCCAAAGCCCTCGAAACCACCGTCGGCATCGAGCGCCGCGGCTTGGTGCTGGCCTATCTGATGCGCTTCAAGCAAATCTGCAACCATCCCGACCAGCTCACGAAATCCGGCAGCTACGATCCCTCCCACAGCGCCAAGTTCACCCGCCTTGCGGGCCTCTGCGAGGAAATCGCCTCGCGCGGCGACAAAGCCCTCGTCTTCACCCAGTTCCGCGAGCTGACCGACCCGTTGGAATCCTGCCTTGCCAGTGTCTTTGGCCGCCGCGGGCTGGTCTTGCACGGCGGCACCGCCGTCAAGGAACGCCAGAACAGGGTCCAGCTATTCCAGCGCGACGACGGCCCGCCGTTTTTCGTTCTCTCGCTCAAGGCCGGCGGCACCGGGCTCAATCTAACCGCCGCCACCCACGTCATCCACTTCGACCGCTGGTGGAACCCCGCCGTGGAAAACCAGGCCACCGATCGCGCCTTCCGCATCGGCCAGAAACGCAATGTGCTGGTCCACAAGTTCATCACCTCCGGCACCCTCGAAGAAAAAATCGACACTCTCATCTCGGAGAAGCAGGATACCGCCGACGCCATCCTCACCGGCGGCGGCGAGAAAGCCCTCACCGAAATGAACAACGCCGAACTGCTCGACTTTATCCGCCTCGATCTAACAAAAACAGAAACGCAAGCATGAGCCGCTTTTTTTACAAACCCTATGTCTCCGTCGCCCAGCGCAAAGTCCAGGGCCACAAGAAAGTCCAGGCCCTTGTGAAAAAGGGTCGCGTCATCGAGCCGTTAGGTGAACTCAGCCACCGCACGAAAATCGCGGCCAGCTTCTGGGGGCACGCCTGGTGCAAGCACCTCGAAAGCTTCAGCGATTACGAAAACCGCCTGCCGCGGGGGCGCACCTATGTCCGCAACGGCTCGGTCCTCCACCTCGCCATCGCACCCGGCTGCGTCAGCGCCCTGGTCCAAGGCTCCGAACTCTACGAGGAAACCATCCACATCACTCCGCTGCCCGCGCAAAAATGGCAAGCCATCCAGGCCCGCTGCCAAGGCAAGATCGGTTCGCTCATCGAGTTGCTCCAGGGCAAAATCTCTGATGAGATCATGGCCATCGTCACCGATCCTAACGACGGGCTTTTTCCGAAGCCCAAGGAGATCAAGCTCAACTGTTCCTGTCCCGACTGGGCCACCATGTGCAAACACGTCGCCGCCGTGCTCTATGGCGTCGGTGCCCGCCTGGATACCCAACCCGAACTCCTTTTCAAACTGCGCGGCGTCGATCATAACGACCTTATTTCCGCCGCCGCCGCCACCGCCACCACCTTCGGCGGCTCCGGTCGTCCCTCCGGCCGCCGCCGCACCCTCGACCCTGCCAAGCTCGGCGATGTCTTCGGCATCGACCTCGAAGGCGCACCCGCAGCCACCACCCCGCCCAAAACAAAGGCCAAGCCGGTGGCAAAGAAGGCGGTGGCAAAGAAGCCGGTGGCAAAGAAGCCGGTGGCAAAGAAGGTTGTCGCCAGGAAGGTTGTTGTGAAAAAGGTCGTCGCGAAGAAGGTCGTCGCGAAGAAGGTTGTCGCGAAGAAGGTTGTTGCGAAGAAGGTTGTTGCCAAGACGGCAGGTGCGAAAAAAAGCAGTTGCAAGCAAGGCTTGGTCTAACAAAACGAGAAAATAGGCGGCGGGCGTTCGGCGAGCTCAGCCGAGCTGCAGAATGCCCGCGCCACTGTGGTCCGGGCATTTTGCCCGGAGCCTTCATCGGGTTCCGCATAGCTCGCAGTTCAGTCCCATAGCAACAGCAGGTAGCGAACGGAATAGCCAAGTGAGGGACGAACGCAGGCAATGAAGTGAGCGGGAGAATGGGTAAAGCTG
>JBILFE010000547.1:0-3305 GCA_044351705.1 Luteolibacter sp.
CACATACCCGCGGCCGCATCCTCAACATGGATCCCTCACTCATGCGGCGCTTTCTTGAGGAAGGCAAAACCCTGGTGGTGGCAGGCTTCCAGGGCGTCAGCCCGCAGGGCATGATCCACACCCTGGGCCGCGGCGGATCGGACCTGACGGCAATCGCGGTGGCCGCGGCGCTCAAGGCCGATGTCTGTCAAATCCTAACCGATGTTGACGGCGTGTACACCTGTGATCCGCGGATTGTGCCCAACGCGCGCAAGTTGCCGGAGATTTCCTACGATGAAATGTTGGAAATGGCCTCGTCCGGTTCCAAGGTGATGCAATCCCGCTCGGTTGAATTCGCCAAGAAATACGGCGTTGTGTTTGAAGTCCGCTCCTCCCTTAACGATAACCCCGGCACGCTCGTGTTAGAAGAACATCCCAACATGGAAAACGTCGTCATTCGCGGCGTCTCGATCGAACGCTCCCAAGCCCGCGTCACCATCACCGGTATTCCCGATGAGCCGGGCATGTCTGGCCGCATCCTCGGCGTGCTCGGCGAGGCGGAAATCAATCTGGACATGATTCTATCCAACATCGCCCATGATGGATACGCCCGGCACTCCTTCACCATGCATTCCAGTGATTTGGGCAAGGCGCAGGCGGCGCTCAAGCCGATCATCACCGCGTTGGGTCCGAATGCCAGGATCGAGACCGAGGGTGGCATTGCCAAGCTATCCGCGGTGGGCATTGGCATGCGCTCGCACTGCGGGGTGGCGGCCACCATGTTCAAGGCGCTGGGTGCTGCCGGCATCAACATCGGCATGATCTCCACTTCGGAAATCAAGATCGCCGTCACCGTCGATGAGACCCGCATCGAGGACGCCGCCCGCGCCGTCCACGACGCCTTCGGCCTGGATAAACGCCCGGCGTGACCCACGTTGAACATTGAACGTTGAACATTGAACATTGAACGTTGAACATTGAACGTTGAACGTTGAACGTTGAACGTTGAACGTTGAACGTTGAACGTCAGCCTTGGGGGGGATGACGGCCTAAGACCACCACGGATTGCACGGATTGAAGAAATGCTTAACGTTGAGCATTGATTGTGGTGGCGCGAAGCGTGCGGCCGCGCGGATCAGCCGAGGCCGGCGCGGATGAGGAGGGGTTCGAGCTCGGGGTCGCGGCCCATGAAGCGGCGGAACAATTCATCGGGTGGGGCGGAGTTGCCTTGGCTGAGGATGTGTTGGCGGAAGTCGCGGCCGGTGGCGGCATTGAGAATGCCTTCGTTCTGGAAGCGCGAGAAGGCATCGGCATCGAGGACCTCGGCCCATTTGTAGGAATAATAGCCGGCGGCGTAGCCGGTGGGGTCGCTGAAGAGGTGGTTGAAACGGCGGGCCATCGAGGGGGTCGGGCTGTTTAAAGGTGCGCGATAGTCGGCGAGGATTTCGCGATCCACCGCATCGAGGTCCTTGTCGAGATAGGTGGCGAGGTGGATGTGGAGTTCGAGGTCAAGCTTGGCGTGGGCGAGTTGCCGCATGAAGACCGATGCGCTGAGGTAATTCCTGGCGGCGATGACCTTGGCAAACAAATCATCCGGGATCGCTTCGCCAGATTCGTGATGCCGGGCGAACAGATTGAGCGCCTGCCGGTCCCAACAAAAGTTTTCCATGATTTGTGACGGCAGTTCGACAAAGTCCCAGGGGACGTTGGTGCCTGCCAGGGATTTGACGGGCACTTCACTGAGCAGGCCGTGGAGGAGGTGGCCGAATTCATGGAAGATGGTTTCAACTTCGGCATGGGTGAGCAGGGCCGGCATGCCATCCACCGGTGGACTCAAGTTGCCGATGATGAGGCCGAGGTGCGGTTCGCCGGCGTTGCCGGTGTGCAGGCTGTTCATCCAGGCCCCACCGCGTTTGGATTCGCGCGGGTGCCAATCCGCATAGAAGGAGCCGAGATGGCAGCCGGTGGCCGAATCGTGGATTTCATAGAAGGCACATTCAGGGTGCCAGACCTCGACGGGCGCGGCCTCATCGTTAGATAGTGCGGGGGCATCGGCGCCGGGCGGGATATAGGTGGTATCCAGCTTGCGAATGGTGATGCCGAAGAGCCGGGAGGCGATTTCAAACATGCCCGTCATCACGCCATCGACGGGGAAGTAAGGACGCAGCGCTTCCTCGTCGAAGTCATAATCTTCCTGGCGCTGGCGTTCGGCCCAGTATCCGACTTCCCATGGTTCGAGCAGGCTCTCGGGCTGTTGGGTTTTGGCGGCTTTGTAGTGGGCGAGCTGGCGATACTCGGCAAGAAACGTCGGATGGATGCGGCGGTGGAGGTTTTCAATGAAAGCGAGGGCGGCCTGTCCGGTTTTGGCCATCCGCCGCTGTAATGTTAGATCGGCGAAGCTCTCGTGGCCGAGGATGCCGGCTTTTTCCTGGCGGAGTTTGAGGATTTGCCAGACGAGCGGGGAGTTATCGTAGTCTCCGTCGCTGCCGACGTTGGTGGAAGCCAGCCAGACTTGGCGGCGGATGGCATCGTCGTGCAGGTGTTGCATGACAGGCAGCATCGATGGCGCGTGCAGCGTGAAGCGCCATGTTAGGTTCGCTGGCGCGAAATCGCCGTCCGTGGGCGATGCGGACGGGACTACGGCCATCCTCGCTTTGGCGCTGGCGGCGGCCGCCGCCATTGCGGAGTCCGGCAAGCCGGCGAGTTTTGTCGCATCATCGATGATGAGTTCCCAGGCGTTGGTGGAGTCCAGGACGTGTTCGGAGTAGCGTTTGGTTAGCTTGGAGAGCTCGGCATCAATGGCGGTGATGCGCAGTTTTTGTTCGGGTGGCAGGTCGGCGCCGGCTTGGCGGAAATCCGCCAGCGTCTCCTCAACAAACCGCTGGGCCGTCGGTGCAAGCGCGGCAATGGCCGGGGACGCGGCAACCGTTTTGAGCACCTGCCACAGGCCGGCGTTGAGCGGAATGGAGGAATAAAAGTCGGACACCTCCGGCAGCATCCGGTTGAGGGCTTCGCGTTGGGCCGGGTTGTCATTGACCGCATCGAGGTGCTGCAGGCGCCCCCAGCCGCGGCCTAGCACTTCGGTGGCTTGTTCCAGGGCGAGAAACGTGCTGGCATAGCTGGCGCTGGCCGGATCCTGCGCGCAGATGGCCGAGAGGTTTTGTTTTGATAGATCCAGGGCGTGGCGGATGTCACTTCCGATGTGCTCCGGGGTGAGCGTGGACCAGCGGACGTGGAAGCCGGGGGCGAGAAACGGGTGCATGGGGGGAGGGGGGACAGTTATAAGTTATTAGTTATAGGTGATTGGGGGAAGAGACACAAGACAC
>JBILFE010000548.1:0-3298 GCA_044351705.1 Luteolibacter sp.
CATGCTGAGCGCCGCCGCGTGGGCTGCGGCGCGCCGCGGATCCAGATTGGCCGCGGCGATGAGTTCGTCAACGCTATGGACGCCATCCCCGATGACATGGGCAGGCTTGCGCCGGCTGGCAGCCACAAACTGCTTGCCAACAATCAGCACGCGATAGTCTTCGCCTTCGATAAACTTCTCGACGATGATCGAAGCGCTCTCCTCCACGGCGGCTTGATAGGCGGCGATGACCTGCTCCTTGGATGTTAGGTTCAGCGCGACGCCGCGCCCCTGATTGCCATCGAGCGGCTTGACCACCACCGGCAGACCGATTTCCAACGCGGTGGTCCATGCCTCCTCGGCGGATCCAACCGGGCACCCCTGCGGGACGGGCAGCCCGACCGCGCGCAGCAGCCGGCATGTTAGGTGTTTGTCCTGAACGATGTCCTCGGCGATGGCGCTGGTCTGGCTGGTGGCAGCGGCGAGGATTTTGCGTTGTTTGCTGCCCCAGCCGAGTTGCACCAAGCTGCCTGCGGTGAGCCTGCGCACGGGGATGCCGCGGCTGATCGCCGCATCCACCATCGAGCGGGTGCTCGGGCCAAGACATAAATCATCGGCCAGAGCGGTGATCGCGGCAATACCGGCAGCCACGTCGAGCGGCACCCCGGCCAGCGCCGCATCGAGCATGTTGCGAGCCAGTTCAAAGGCGGCGTGGCCCACGGTTTCCTCGTCATACTGGACCATGACACGCAACAGGCCAGCCTGCGAGGTGGGCATGACTTTGACAAAGTTCAGCTCCAAATCCGGGCGGATCTGGAGCTGCAAGGTGATGTCATGCAACACCGCGGCAAGCTCCGGCGCGTCGGGCTGCCGGATCGATTGCAGGCGCGGCTCCAGCGCCGGCATCCACTCCAGCAAGCGTTGTTTCCAATCCGGCGCGGGACCTTCCAACGGGAGAAAATGCACCCAACATTCGAGTGCGGTGGCACGGGTCCAACGATTCGGTCCTCGCAGTGCAAGGATTTTTTGGACACGGGTGAAATGACAACTGTCAGTAGGTGTTGCGCTCAAAGTGAAGTAGCCGTGATCGGAACTGCTGCAAGGGCCACCTGAGGTAAATCAGGTGCGGTGGCGGTGACGCGCGAGTATTTATCCCAATTGCTGGATTTGGCAAGACATTGCTTCACCTCACTCCGTTTTCAACCCCTGGCGCGAATCGGAAGTTTTGTCAGTTACGCTTTACAAATCGCTAACTGGCAGCAGCATGGGTGCCCCCCCAGTCAATCCGATTGAGCCTAACAACCTCCACCCCTGCCGGCCCCTCGGCACTCCCGCCCATTGAAAAGCGCCTGGAGCCGGGCGAGCGGATCATTGTTAGATTGCAAACCGATCTGGACCGCAAGTTATGCTTTCAAGACGGGTTGCTGGTATTGACCAACCGGCGCTTGCTGCACTTGGAGAAATGCGAGGCGGGGGAGCCCCTGTTTGGGGCCTGGAAGCTGGAGGATATCGAGGACCTGACGTTAGAGGAGATGGGGGCCACCGGCGCGCTCCATCTCAAGGCCACGAGTCAGCCAAGCCGCAGCCACTGGCGCTTCACCGCTGGCTGCATCCGGGATGCGGACACCTTTGTAACACGCTTCATCTCCCAGCAGCGAGGATTGGCGGGCGGCACGCCGCCTAACGACGACGCGGCGTCCGTGGCGGATGCCGACGACGAAGGACTGGGCTTCACCGATCAGGTCCAGCAAGGAGCCCACGGCAGTCCGCTGCTGCGGCTGCTGATGTTTTCACGGCCGTGGCTCGGCCTCATTGCGTTAGGGTTGGCGCTGACCATTGCGGCCACCAGCGCCAGCTTGTTATCGCCATGGATCACCGGCCGCCTGGTGGACGAGTTGCTCATTCCGATTCAGACCCAGGCGCAGGGAATCCAAGTCCAACAAATCATCCCCTATGCCGTGCTGCTGCTGGTCACGGCAATCGTGGCATGGCTGCTGAAGTGGGGACGGTCCTTTGTGGTGGCCCGCATCGCGGAGTTGGTGACCAGCCGCATGCGGCGGGCCTTGTTCGAGCATTTGCAGCGCTTGTCGCTCATATACTTCAACAAGAAGCGCACCGGGGATCTGATTTCGCGCATCAGCTCGGACACCGACCGCATCTCGATGTTCATCTCGCTGAGCTTTATCGACTTCGTGTGCGACGTGTTTCAATTCGCCTTCACCGCGCTGATCCTTTTCAAGATTCATCCGCTGCTGGCGTTTGCCGCGTTGGGGCCGGTGCCGGTGGTCGCCTGGCTCGTCAGATGTGTGCGCGGGCATTTGCGCAGTTGCTTTGCCGCCTCCGGCCGGGCGTGGGCGATGCTGCTCAATGTGCTGTCCGACACCATCCCCGGGGTGCGGGTCGTCAAGGCCTTCGCCCAGGAGGAACGCGAGATCGGACGTTTCCGGCAGACTGACCGGCATGTGTTTGCCACCAATGACCGGGTCAACCGGACCTGGTCGTTTTTCTCACCAATGATCGAAATGTTCACCGATATCGGACTGTTGATCATTTGGGCCGTGGGCGCATGGACGGTGGCCAATGGCGAAATCAAGGTGGGCGTGCTCACTTGTTTCGTGATGTACACCAGCCGGTTTTACAGCCGGGTGGAAGCCATGAGCCGGTTCTTTGCCACAGCCCAACGCGCGGCGGCCAGCGCCCACCGGATTTTTGAAGTCCTGGATGTCAAGCAGGACATGCCCACCAACGAAGGCACGCACCGGATCGGACGCTTAAGCGGGCGCATCGAGTTCCGTGATGTCACTTTCCGGCATGGTTCGCGCCAAATCATCCGTGGCCTCAGCCTGTCCATCGCACCGGGCGAAATGATCGGCCTGGTCGGCCCCAGCGGTGCCGGCAAAACCACGCTCATCAACCTCGCCTGCCGCTTCTTCGATGTGAGCGGAGGAGCCATCCTGGTTGACGGCCAGGACCTGCGGGACATCCACGTCGAAGACTATCGCAGGAACATCGGCCTGGTGTTGCAGGAACCCTATCTGTTTTATGGCACGATTTCCGACAACATCTCCTACGGCAAACAGGACGCCACGCGTGAGGAAATCATTGCCGCGGCCAAAGCCGCCCACGCCCATGAGTTCATCATGAAACTCACCGATGGCTATGACTCCATGGTCGGCGAGCGCGGCCAACAACTCTCCGGCGGCGAGCGCCAGCGCATCAGCATCGCCCGTGCCCTGCTCATTGATCCGGCCATTCTCATCCTCGATGAAGCCACCTCATCGGTGGACACCGAGACCGAGCTGGTCATCCAGCGGGCACT
>JBILFE010000549.1:0-3293 GCA_044351705.1 Luteolibacter sp.
TTCGCCGACCCCGCCCAATGCAAGCCTGCGTGAAATCCCTGGCGGCCGAACTCGGCTTCGATGACTGCCGGATCGCCCGCGCCGGGGAAGCCGGCCACAGTGCGCAGTTCCGCCAGTGGCTTGGCGAGGGCTGCCATGGCGACATGGCCTGGCTGGCACGCGACCCGCAGCGCCGTTGCGACCCGCGCGAGGTCCTGCCAGGCTGCCAATCGGTGATCTGTCTGGCGCTCAACTACTATCCTGGTAGTAGCCCCCTCCCCCAATCCGCCGCAACTTTCCGCATCGCGCGCTATGCCTGGAACGACGATTATCACGACCTGATCGAAACAAAACTCGCCGCCTTCGATGCCGCGCTGCGAGCCCGCGGCGGCCTCCAGCGATGTTACGTCGATACCGGCCCCGTGCTCGAACGCGACTTTGCCAGCGCCGCCGGCCTCGGCTGGAACGGCAAATCCACCCTGCAAATCCACCGCCGGCTGGGCCCCTGGTTTTTCCTGGCGGAAATCCTAACCACCTTGGATCTGGAGCCGGACCCACCCATGGCCGACCATTGCGGGAAATGCAGCCGGTGCCTGAGCGCCTGCCCGACCCAGGCGATCACCGCACCGCGGCGGCTGGATGCGCGCCGCTGCCTGGCCTACCTAACCATCGAACACAAGGGGCCCATCCCGGTGGAATTCCGCGCCGCCATGGGCGACCGGATCTACGGCTGCGACGAGTGCCTGGATGCCTGCCCGTGGAACCGCTTCGCGCAGCAAGCCCGCGATCTAACATTCCAGCCGCGGGCGCAAATCTTCGCGCACCGGCTGCGGGATTTCCTCGGGCTCGACGCCGCGGGTTTCCGGCGTTTGTTCGCAGGCTCGCCCATCGCGCGGCTCAAACGGCCGCGGTTTCTGCGCAACGTGTGTGTGGCCCTCGGCAACACCGGCGGCACCGGCGATCTGCCGGCCCTGCGCCGCGCCGCGGAAGATCCCGACCCGCTCATCGCCCAACACGCCGCCTGGGCGATCACGCAAATATCAGAGACAGAAGAGTAGAAGACACAAGACACAAGACACAAGACACAAGACACAAGACAGAAGAGTAGAAGACAGAAGAAAAGAAAAGCCACGTCTTCCTCTTGTCTTGCGTCTTGCGTCTTGCGGTCTTGCGTCTTACTTCACCTTTCGTGAATTTTCGTTTTGACGAACCAAGTTGGATTACGCAGGCTGCGCTTGGTCCTCACTGAAATGAAATGTCCCCGTTGCGTGCAAAAGATCCACCGTGGGGCGGCGATATGCCCGCACTGCGGCTTTGCGCTTGCGGATGCGGATGCGCGGTTTGACGGGATCGAGCTGAACCTGCATGGTCTAACCGACACGGCGGGCCTGCTGCGGCGCGGCGAACGCGAGCGGGTGGAAGCGGCGATGCGGCAATGCGGGCGGCGCTTTCCGCAGTTGTTTATTGCCATCTTCACCGGTGCCTTTGGCGAGATGGATGAGCTTCGGCCATTCGGATTTTGGTTGCTCAACCGTGCGACCTTTGCGGGGGTGCCGCCGGGCCTGACCAATGCGGCGGGCATTCTGCTCACCATTGATCCGGAAGCCAAGGCCGCGGCGCTGACAACCGGGTATCTGCTCGATGCCTTTTTGGAGGAGGCGGATACGTTTGATTGTCTGGCGCGGGCGCATTCCCATTGGCTGGAAGGACGCTACGCGGATGGCATGATCAAAGCCCTGGCCCAACTCCAATGGGTGTTGCGCAAACGCAGCCGCCAAGCCCGGCGCCATCCGGCCAGCTTTGCCCGCAAGGTGCTCTCCCCCGCCCACAGCCCGCAATCGCCGCGCCGGAGGCACGCTGACGAGTCCCCTGCCAGCGCCGCACAAACCGCCCACCCGGAGGAGGACACCCCATGACCCCGGCCGCCTCGATTTTGTTAGCGGCAGTGCTCGGCGGCACCTTGTTGCAGGCTCGCAACGAAGTGCCGCTGCCAGCCTGGAATGATCAGGAACGCAAGGAATTGGAAAAATCCGGGTGGGATCTGAAGGCCCTCGTTCTAACCGATGAAGCGGAGCCGGACGCGGTGCCGGACGCGGAGACGGACCCCGCGCTGCTTCCGCTGGAGCCTGTGACAGCCGTTCCGGACGGGCCCGCGGCGGAGCCGTCACCGGCCTCACGGATTCCTGAAAAGTATCTGGATGCCTACTTCGGGGAGCGCCCGAAAACCTATCTGGTAGACCCTCAGAATTTGCTCCCGCGGCGGGAGTCACGCGACCAGCTCGGCATGATCTTGAAAGACCATGCCAACGAATCCGCCATCGACCTTTTCATCTACGTGTTCGATCAAGGACAGGTCATCCCGAGTGAAGTGCGCGATGAGGAATTGATCGAACGGTTTTTTTCGGCAGGCCGGCCGGCCATGATCGCGTTTTACTATCTGGGAGCGCCACAACAAGCGACCCTGTATTTGAGCCCGACCCTCACCGATGGGGTGCCTGCCGCAGAGCAGCGCCGGGCACTGCAGAGCGCGCTCATGCAAGCCAGCGACAAGGCCACCGCCGACGAACAACTCGAAGCCTTCACCGTCCAATTGGCAATCCGCATTTACTGGATGGAACGGCTCCTGGGTGGCAAATCCACCGCCGGCGATGACCCGCAAAAACGCGGCCTGCCCAGGCAAACCAAGCCCACCAAAAATCCGTCCACGTTAAGCGAAAAATGGGCCGAACTGCGCCTGCTCGCCGAAGCGCTGGCCGTGCCCGGCATGGCGGTGGCGGGCGTACTCGCCGCGGCGCTGGGCATCGGCGTGTGGCTGCGCTGGCGCGCCACCTATCAATTTCCCGAGTTTGCTGTGGAGCCCCGCCTCGGCGGCAAGCACGCTGCCGGTGCGGGCGCTATCATTTGCTTTTCGAGTGCCGCGCCGCCGCCGCAATCCCAGCGCGAGCAGGTGGCGGAGACCTCGCGCCGCTATTGATCGGCGGGCGGGCAAACCTCGGGTGTTGCGCACAAGACTGAATCGCACTACGGTGCCGCTGTCCCAACGCGATGAAACATTTGCTCCCCTGCTTGCTGCTGATCTTCTTGTCATGGAGTGCCTCCGCCGAATCGGCCAGGCCTTACGTCAATGACAAGAAGGCCCCCGAAAACCGCAAGGACTTGGAAACCATCCAAAACGCTTTGACCCACGTTCTGGCCAAAGTCCGCAGTGCCACCGTTTGCATCGAGCTGAGCCAAGGCAGTGGCAGCGGCGTCATCGTCTCGGAAGACGGCCTGGTTCTAACCGCCGCCCATGTTTCCGGCGGCGTCAACAAAGA
>JBILFE010000550.1:0-3290 GCA_044351705.1 Luteolibacter sp.
AGCACGCCGGTGTCCGCGAGACACGCCACATAATGGCAGGTCACGTAGGGCAACCACAGATAATCATCGGAGGAATGCGTACGCACCCCGCGCCCGGTCGGTGGATGCCACCAATGTTGGGCGTCGCCGTCCTTGAATTGACGTGCCGCGGCCCGTAACAAATGCTCGCGGGTGAGCGCCGGTTCGGCATGCACCAGCGCCATCACGTCCTGCAATTGGTCGCGGAACCCGTAGGCGCCACCGGATTGATAGAAGCCGCTGCGGCCCCATAGCCGGCAGCTCAGCGTCTGATAGAGCAACCAGCCGTTAGCCATCACATTGACGGCGGGATCGGGGGTGTCCACGTTCACCGCGCAGAGGGTTCGGCTCCAATGGGCCCACACCCCTTCGAGCGCGTTGCGGCAGGCGTCGGCCAGCCGGAAGCGGTGGATGAGGCTCTGCACCTCGGCCGGGGTGCGGCCAACCCCGAAGCGGAAACTCGTTTCGCGCTCTTGCGCGATTGCCAGCTCAAAGACAATTTGCATCGCACCGCACGGATCGAGGCCGGCGCCGACTTTGCCGGAGAGGCCGGCGCGCCTGAGGGCGGCGGGTTGCTCCAAGGTGCCGTTTCTGCCGATGAACTCCTTGCGATCGCCGGTGAGCGTGCGCGAGGCGTCGTTCACATCAAGAAACACGATGCGTCCCGGAAAATCGGTGTTGTCGTCATTGCGCGCTAACAAGGCTCCGGTCTTGCTGTCCACTTCGGTGCGCACATGCAGCAGGCTCTTGTGCCGCAGGTCCCCCAGCACCCATTCCAGATAGGTGGTGACCGACAAACGGCGTGGCCGCCCCGAAACATTGCGTAATTTCAAGACCGTGAATTTCACCGGCGCATCCATCGCCACATAGACCCATAACTCGGAGGCAATCCCGTTTTCCGTATGCTCAAACACCGTGTAACCAAAACCATGGCGAATCACATAAGGCGTCAGGCCGCGTGCCGGCGCCGGCGTCGGCGACCAATACGCACCGCTTTGCTCATCGCGAATGTACATGGCCTCGCCGGTGGGGTCCCGCACCGAATCATTGCTCCATGGGGTCAAACGGAATTCGTGGGCATTGTCCAGCCAGGTGTAGGCTGCGCCGCTCTCCGAAATAAGAGTCCCGAAATTGGGATTGGCCAGCACATTGACCCACGGCGCGGGGGTCATCTGACCGTGCTGCAAGGTGATGATATATTCATGGCCGTCGCGCGTGAACCCACCCAGCCCGTTGAAAAACAGCAACTCGCGGTGCGGCAACGGCGGCGGCACATCAGCCATTCTGGCGCTGCCAGGCACCAAGGCCGGCACCCGCGGCCGCAACTCCCTGCGACGCTCGAGTTGGTCCGCCAGCGATCCCCTCTCGTCGTCCAGCACGACTCGTGCCGCGGCTTGCAGCAGCACGCGATCTTCGTTAGGAATTTGTTCGAGGCGCCGGACAAAGATGCCGCCGGCACTATCCAGGATCTGGGTTTCGATGCCGGAGGCAAGCAGAGTGGTGATCTGTTCGTGCAGCGACTGGCGGTAAACCGAAACGTCTTCGTAAAGGATGACCAAGTCCACGATCAGGCCCTTCATGCGCCAATAGGCATGCGCCTGGATGACTTGTCTGACAATATCGATTTTTTCCACATCGCTGATGTGCAGCAGCAGGATCGGCGCGTCCCCCGAGATGCCATGACTCCAGAGTCCGCTTTGGCCGCGCCGGTTGCCAAGCAACACGCTTGGACTGGCCCGCCGCGCGGGATCGGCGTAGATCAAGGCGCCCGCCAGACGGTCATAAAGTTGAATCTCCGCCTTGGGCACGTTGAGATGGTGCAATGTCACTTGGCTGTGGGTCCAGGCCATATCGAACGCACGGTCGGCCATGCGCGAACTTTGATATTTCTCCACATGCGCCAGCGCGGCTTGCCGGGTTTCGGTCACCCCAAAGACCAGGTCAATGCTGGCACTGGCATGCGCTGGCACGGTGACCGTGCGGCGCAGTGATATGATGGGATCGAGCACGGGGCCGATGGTATTGGACAAGGCTCCCGTGCGTTGCATCGCGGCTGGGCTGGCCAGGGAGCCGCCGCGGCCGATGAACCGGCCGCGCTCCGTCTCGCAGGAGATCTCACCCAACTCGCTGTCCTGGCCCACCATCAGATGCAGCAACCACGGCGGGCTTTCTTCCGCGGTGCGGGCCCGGCGGGTGCACAGCACGGCTGAAGCGCTGGCCGCAAATTCCGTTTGCACAAAAAGATTGCTGAAGGCTGGATGTGCCGCATCCGCCGCCATTGTTGTTAGAACAACTTCGGCATAACTGGTCACCTCGATGACACGCGCCACGGCGGTTAGATTGGTGACGGTGATGCGCCGCATCTCCACGTCGTCCTCGGGCGAGACACTGATCTGGGTGTGGATTTTCAGGCCGGCATGTACTTGCCGGAACTCCGCTCGGGCCTGGGTGAAGATCGCCTCGTAACCATCGGTCGCGCGCCGGGTGGGTTGATAGGCCGTGGAAAGGATTTCATTGCCAGCCACATCGCGCACATAAACAAAGGTTCCCCAGTGATCGCGCGTGGTGTCCTCATGCCAGCGGGTGAGCGCCAGATCATGCCAGCGGCTGTAGCCGCCACCAGCACTGCTGATGACGACGTGGTAGCGGCCGTTGGACAACAGATGCACTTCCGGCACCGCTGAGTTCGGGTCGGTGAACACACGCATCATGCTATCGCTGCCGTCATCCTGTGCCCGCGCCATTTCCGGCGTCAAATTGTCGGCGATCACACTCGCCGCGGTCTTGGGCACACGCTCTTGCAACAACAAAGCCGCAGCCTTGAGTATGGGACAAGCCATGAAGCGCCGTTGCATGGGCGCACCCCGCAAAAGTTGGACCAGGGCCAGCAGGCTCATCCCTTGGTGATGCACCATGAAGGAGCGTATCGTCACACTCGCTTGGTCAGGCGGCAGCCGCGACGCGGTATAATCCACCGCCTCGTAGAACCCGAATTTACCGATGCGGTCCTCCGCGGCCAAGCGTTGCAGGTTTTCACATGCGGCAACCGGAGTGATCATCAGCGCCATGGCCGTGGCATACGGCGCAATGACCAAGTCCTCGCCCAATCCGCGTTGCAAGCCCAGCCCCGGCACCCCGAAGGCACGGTATTGATAATTGAACTGCACGTCGATGCGGTTGTAGCCGGATTCGGAAATCCCCCATGGCACGCCGCGCATGTTGCCATAGTTGATTTGTTGCTGCACGGCTGCCTTGCAGGTGTGATCAAGCAG
>JBILFE010000551.1:0-3288 GCA_044351705.1 Luteolibacter sp.
CGGACGGGTGGAGTAAAAGACACAAGACGGGAAGACACAAGACGCAAGAGGAAAAGCCCTATATTCTAAGCATTAAATTCTAAGCATTAAATTATAAACGAAGAGAATAGGAAGAACGAGGAAGGCCCGTCATGTTCTTGGTTTCGAATTTAGAATTTCAAATTTAGGATTTTAAGTCACCTGTGCCTTGCCATGGGCGGGTGGCCGGGTATGGTGGCGGGGCAACGCGCCATGACGCCATTTTTGCGGAAAATTCTGGGGATGAACTGGATGCTGATACTGGTCATGTATGGGCTGCTGATATTTGGCGTGTTCATGATTGAGAGTGCGGCGCGCCATTTGCCGATCAGTGCGGAGGTCAAAAACCAATTTGGCAGTGCGGGGGTGTATTATGCGTGGATGCAAAAGAACTGGATTGTGCTGGGCAGTGTGGGTTTTTTCGGCGCCGCCTTGGTGGACTACCGCTGGATTCGCTGGCTGGGAATTCCGTTTTACGTGGTGAGCCTGATATTGATGTTAGTGGCGATGCAGCAGGACGACGATGTGCATCGCCTGATTCTGGGGGGGCTGAAGTTTCAGCCGGCCCAGCTTGGGATCACCTCGGGGATTCTGCTGATTGCGTGGCTGCTGCAGGATTTGCCCAAGCTGCACTCATGGCTGGGCTCGCCGCTTGCCCGCATCGCGATGATCGGGGTGTTGGCCGGGGTGCCGTTTCTTGTTGTGATGAAAATGGGCGATATGGGCTCCGCGCTGGTGTGGATTCCGGTGTCGATTGTGGCGCTGCTGATTGGTGGCGTGCCGTTCCGCTACCTGTCTTTCATGACATTCATTGGGGCTGGGGTGTTGCCGATTCTCTATTTTGTGGTGTTGCCGATGGTCTCCAAGCGTGGCCCCGCCCGCATTGACCTGTGGTTGCGAATGGTGCAGGGGCAGGAAGTGGACGTGCGCAATGAAGGGTATTCCGCGCATTATGCCACCGTGGCGGTGGGCAAGGCCGGATGGAAGGGGGTGGGGTGGGGAGCACCCGCCGAGCGCAACTCGCTTTTCGCCAAGGGCTATCCGTCGAAAGATACCGCACACAACGACTATATTTTCGTCGTCATTGGCGAGGAGTTGGGTTTCCGCGGCAGTTTAGTGCTGCTAACTGCGTATGCCTTGCTGCTGACGCAGTGCCTGTTTGTCGCGTTCTACAGCCGGGACCTGTGCGGGAGACTGCTCGTTTCGTTAGTCATCGCGCTTATTTTCGCGCATGTATTCGAGAGTATCGGGATGTGTGTGTTGTTGTTACCGATCACGGGCATTCCGATGCCGCTGGTCAGTTACTCCGGCACCTTCGTGGTGATCTGCATGTTTTTGTTAGGATTGGTCCAAAGCGTGTGGATTCATCGCAACCAACGGCCGGTGTTGCAGCTCAAGCCGGATTTGGATTGAGGATTCAACCGGTCTCGCATCCGCCACCATAGCCAGCGGAATCATCGGCAATTTCATCGGCTTCCAAGGCGATGCGGTTGTAGATGGACTGGATATCCTGTTGGCTGAGCTGGAGGGTTCCGAGGGTGATGAGGAGGTGTTCGGTGAAGCGGCGCAGGTGGTCCTTGGTGATGCCACGGCCTTGGTGCACATGGGCGAGCGGGCGGCCCGAGTAGTGCTCCGGTCCTCCCAGCGCCGAGCTGAAAAACTCGACCTGCATGCGGCGCAGTTTGTCCATCGGCACATGCGAGAAAAACGGGCTCAATTCCGGGTCGGCCAGCACCCGGGCATAGAAGGCGTCGACGAGTTGCGCGATGCCGGCGTCACCGCCGACCCGTTGGTAGAGGCTGGATGGATGCATTTGGGGATGGGCCTAGAAGTCAACGCTCAACATCATGCCGCCGACGAGGCGGTTCTTGGAGGCGTATGACGCGTTATCAAAGTCATCGTTGAGGGCGAAGGCGGAGGAAATGAACGGCGAGAGCGTTGCGGTGGGAGTGAAGCTCCAATCCAGCGAAACCTTGGTGGTCAAGGCTGTCAATTGCCCCGCCTCTACCAGATAGCCAAGCTTGCCGCCGCAGTTGAGGGTGAGGGACGGGTTGAACTCGAAGCTTTTGCCAATCGCAAATTCCGAGTAGCCGTCATTATAAAGTGGCAACTCGCGGGCCTTTTCGACCGACCAGTAATAGGTCAATGAGAGGTTGATGCCGAGGACATTGCGGGACAAACTGAAGAGCAGGTCCTGGGTACCAAAAGTGTCGGTCTCGTTGCTCTCGAAGTAGCGATAGATGTAACCGACCGAGCCGGTGATGAATTCGAAGTCTTTGGAAACCTGACCGAAAAGGTCCAATTCGCCGATATCCGAACCGCTGTTGATCCGTTTGATGTCCGCATTGTCAAACGATCCATACCAAGCGCCAGCGCTCAGCCCGATGCCAGACACCTTGGCTGTCACATCCGCGCCGGCTTCGATCAGATCCTGGCCGAGCGCGATGCCGTGGAGCAAATACTCGTTAGAATAGCCGGTGTGGATTTCATATTCGACTTCTGCCGCCGCGGTAGCGACCGCAAGAGAGGAGACTGCGGCCAAGGTGCCAAGGGTTTTGCCGTGGATATGCATCATATAATTGGGGGGGTACGGTACCTGCACGCATCCCGGATCACGCTGGATTGCCTGATCCCTGGCTGAGCACGCGGATCAGAAGCCACCTTGATGGGAAAGGCGCCGATCATTCCGGTGGCTTTATAATTTGAAAATCCAAAGAGACGGTCAAGGTAATTTTTCGCGGTGGCAGCGGCCGGGCACGGCGGATTTTTGCACGGAAAGAATTGACGATTGATGATTGACGATTGTTGATCTGTGATTGGAAAAGGAAGGCGCAGTGGCGCCCCTTCGGTTACTTCAAAAATCAACAATCCACAATCGTCACTCATCAATCAATGCGTGCTCTGCCGCCGGTAGGATAAACTGCGTGGCGGTTCAGCGTGCAAAAATCCGCCATGCTTGATGGATGGGTCTGTCGGATTGGTCTGACGGATTGGTCTTGCCAAGTGTGCGGGCAGGGATAGCTTGTGTGCCGGATTCATGAATCGGCTACTACTGAGCATGGCCCTGTGCGGGTGTGGATTGAGCGGCGCGCTGGCGGAGGCGGTGCCAGGGGTGTTGCACACATGGCTGGCGGCCCAAAAGCGGACCGGGGATGTGCGCGTCGAGTTTGGCATCACCAAAACTTTGCCCGCGCTCAAAGAACCGGTGAAATCGTCGGGGCGGTTCTGGAATTATGCCGACGGGCGTTTTCTGTGGGAGACTGGCAAGCC
>JBILFE010000033.1:0-11693 GCA_044351705.1 Luteolibacter sp.
GCCGCACGCCGGATCAAGAATCCGCACGCGTTGCAAGCGGTCAATGAAGCGATGCAAGATGCTTCCCGCCTCGCCGCGTGCCTTCTTGGTTGCGGCGGCGTTCATTGGCTTGGCCGGCGCGGCGGCAGCGGTTGGCCTGCCTGCCGCGTCGGCGCAGGCAGGCGTCTTGCGCCCGGTTGTTAGCAAGTTATTGATAACTCCGGTGCATTCGTCCCACTCGCGGCGGAGCACGGTCATTATCACCGCGTCGATCACCCGTTCAATGTCTTCGCGGCCGGTGAAGTGCGCCCCGAGTTGCGAGCGCTTGGCGGGGTCGAGGCCGCGTTCAAACAGGGTGCCGAAGATGGAGGGGTCAACGGCACTCCAATCAAGATCGGCGGCGGCGGCGATGCGCCGCATTTCGTCGATTGTTAGATCGAGGACGCTGCGGTCTTCAAACAGGTTGCCATTGAAGTGGCGGATGGGTTCAAGGCCGAAGTCGCCGCCGGTGGCCATGATGTCGAAAAGCTGGCCAAGGATTTTGCCGAAGCGGGCGGGATCGCCGCGGGAGGATTTCGCGATGCGGCTGAACACCATTCCAGGCAGCAGGCGGGTATCCTCGGCAAACAGACAGAAAACAATCCGGTCGAGGAAATGAGCGACGGCGGCGGGGTCAAGGCCGCGCATGCGCATGGCGGCGGCGATTTCCGCAAAGTGCCGGGCAGCGTCCTGGGTGACGGCTACGCTGGTGCGTGCGGGGTGCAATGTCTCGGGATTGTGGAAGAGGGCGCGAAGGGTTGCGAGGTTGCGGGCATCGCCAAGGCTATCGAGCGCAATTTCGTGGGTGGCGGAAACGGTGCCGGTGAAGTTGGTGTGAACGATAATGCGGTCAAGGTCGCACACCACTAACAACGGCGGGTTTTCCAAGGCGTTGCGATAGCGCAAGAGCTGGTCGTAGGCGGCGTCAAGGTCCTTGTGTTTGCCCTTGTATTCAATGCCGAAGAAGCCGCGCTTCCACACGTCCGCGAAGCCATCGCCGCCAGCGTGTTTGGCCGCGCCTTTTTCAAAGCAGAAGGTCTCGCCGGTGGGATCGGCGGCGGCGGGCGTGGGGTGCTCGAAGAGGTGGCACAGGTCAATGAAATGCTCTTGTGCGGCGGAGCGCTCTTTCAATTCCACCTTGCGCCACTTGGCGATGAATTCCGGGATCGTCATGCAGGGGGACGATAGCCCGTGACACAAGGCGATAACAAGAATGAAGATTTCACCCATTCAGGGAGCCGCGTGGGGCGGCGGTCGCGCGCCGGCATCGTGTTTCATGAGCGGGCGGCTGCGGAAGTGGAATGAGGAGGAGGGACACTCTTGTCCCTCGCAAATCCTGAAGAGGTGGACAGGAGTGTCCACCCTCCGTGGCCGCGTGTCGTCCAAGCCTATCGTTGATTTATGATATCAAGAGGGGTGTTCGTGATGGGTCAGTCCGGGGGCGAGTTTGCCGGATTGTGACCGGCGGCGGTGTTGACGCCGACGCCGTGTTTGTAGACGAGTTGGCCGCCGTAGTGTCCGGTCTGGGCGACTGCGTAGGCGGCCGCCACAGCCGCGAGGGCAGTGGCGGCGCCGAGACTGCGGGTGACTTTGGGGAACCGCGCCAAGGAAGCGCTCACCAGCGCGAGGACCGCAGCGGTGAAGGCAAGGGTCCGTGTGAGCTTTCCCCAATCTTCGTGTTTATCGAGGACGAGTTCGGCCGTATCAGAGATTTCGCCGACCATTTCCGCTTGTTGGCCCCCGGTCCGGGCGGCGGCGAACGCCCCTGCGGCACCGGCGCACAAGAGGACTGCCGCCAGCCACGGAAGGTGCCAGCGACGCAGGACGGAGGCGACCACCGCCGCCATCGTCCCTAACAAAATGAGGACAATCGGGAAGTGGACGATGGCCGGGTGGAGGGGATTGGGCAGGGAAATCATGACGGGTGTGGCTCAGGAGATCAGTTTGTATTTGTCCGGGCTTTGGCGGCAGGAACGGCACTTCTTGGCGGGCAGTTCGGTGACCGTCATCCCACAGACGCTGCAAACGTAATAGTTGGCCTTGGCATTCTTGCCGAGGTTGTCGAGGGCTTCCTTGTAGAGTTTGGCATGTTCTTTTTCAGCGGCGAGGGCGAACTCGATGGTGCGGATGGCGGCGGCGGCGTCATCGGCTTTCGCCACGGCGAGAAAGTCGGGATACATCGTATCGCGCTCGTAGGTTTCGCCTTTGATAGAGGCTTTCAGGTTATCCGCGGTGCTGCCCGGTTCTACGGCGTCGAGCTGGAATTCCTTGGCGGTGCCCCCCAATTCGGCGATCGCCTTTTTGTGGGTATCGCGATGGATGGCCTCCGAGGCGGCGGCGGCACGGAACAACTTGGCGACCTGGGCGTTGCCCTCGGCATCGGCTTTTTCGGCGAATTTGGCGTATCGATTGGCGGCGTTGGACTCGCCCTGAAAGGCGGTATTGAGGTTCTTGAGGGTCTGCTCGGAGACCTTGGCGCTGGCGATTGCCGGGAACAGAAGGCCGACGGCGATGGTTGCCACGGACACGATTTGTTGGAATGATGTTTTCATAACTTGAGTGTAGCTTGTTCAGATAGCTCCACCATGGAGCCACAATCCGGGAAGATAGACGGCCCTTCCACCCGCGGCAAGCGAAAAATTCCGCTGAAAAATTGCTTGGCACGGCGATTGGCCGAGTCGGGCAATGCATTACGGCATGAGATTCTTGATTTATGAATCCTGATTTTTGATTGTGGATGACTCACTTCATTGTTGCTATATGCCGGCATATTGCGCTTGCACGGCGTATGTAACTGTCCTATCTGCGGGCATGACTGTTGGCGTGGCAAGCATGATGATTCTGGCGGGGGCGGTGGCGATGGGCGGCACGCTCAACGTCAGCGGCGGCAAGTGCGAGCAACGGATTTGCCCGCTCGGTGTGGATGTGCCACAGCCGGTGCTCGGGTGGGTGCTCGAAAGCGCGCGCCGCGGTGACCGGCAGACGGCCTATCAGATTCTAGCCGCCAGCGATGCGGCGCTGCTGGCCAAGGGCACGCCCGACATGTGGGACAGCGGCAAGGTGGATGGCGCGCAATCGCTCGCCATTCCCTATCAAGGCAAACCGCTCGCCTCCGGGATGCGGGTGTGGTGGCAGGTGCGGGTGTGGGACCGCGCCGGCGAACCCGGCCCGTACGGCAAGGCGCAGTGGTGGGAAATGGCGTTGTTGTCACCCGCCGATTGGCATGGCAAGTGGATCTCGGATGGAAAAGCGCTGCCGCAGCGCGACGAAGACTTCTATGCAGCCGCGCCGGCACCCTTGCTGCGCAAGGGGTTCAAAACGAGCAGGCCGATCAAGCGGGCGCGGCTGTATGTTGCCGGCTTGGGCTACCATGAAGTGCGTCTCAATGGCAGCAAGGTGGGTGATGAAATGTTGGATCCGGGCTGGACCGCCAGCGACCAGCGGGTGTTGTATGCCACCCATGATGTCACCGCGTTGCTGCGTGACGGCGACAACGCGCTCGGCGTCATGTTAGGCAATGGTTGGTTCAACCCGCTGCCGTTGCGCTTGTGGGGACATCTGAACCTGCGGCAACATCTCGCCGTCGGCCGGCCGCGCGTCATCGCGCAGTTGAACATCGATTACGCCGATGGCTCCAGCGCCCAGGTGGTGAGCGATGAAAGCTGGCGCACGGCAGCGGGGCCGATCACCCACAACAGCATCTATCTGGGAGAAATATATGACGCACGCAAGGAGGTAGCGGGTTGGGATGCCCCCGGCTGTGATGACGCGGCCTGGCGCGCGGCGGCAATCGAAACGGGGCCGCGCGGGCAACTCCGTGCGCAATCCCAGCCACCGATCCGCGTCACCGAGGAACTTGCCGCGGTTAAAGTGGCCGAACCGAGTCCCGGTGTGTTTGTGTATGACTTCGGGCAGAATTTCACCGGCCTGGCGCGCATGCGCATCAACGCCCCGGCCGGCACCACAATCGTCCTGCGCTACGGCGAATTGATCCGGCCGGATGGCTCGCTCAATCCGCTGACGAGTGTTTGCGGCCAGATCAAGAGCAAGGGCGATGAAAACACCGGCGGCCCCGGCGCGCCGAAGGTCGCGTGGCAGAGCGACACCTACATCGCCAAAGGCGGCGGCGAGGAAACCTATACGCCGCGGTTCACCTTTCATGGCTTCCGTTACCTGGAACTCCGCGGCCTGCCCGCAGCGCCGCCACTGGCGGCACTCACCGGCATGCGCCTGCACAGCGACGTGGCCAATGCCGGATCCTTCAGCTGCTCTAACGAACGCTTCAACAGCATCCAACAAATGTGCCGCCGCACCTTTGTTTCCAACCTCATCGGGGTGCAGTCGGATTGCCCGCACCGCGAACGCTTCGGCTACGGCGGGGACATCGTCGCCACCAGCGAGGCGCTGCTGCTGAACTACGACATGGCCACGTTCTATCAGAAAACGGTGCGCGATTGGGCGGACAGCGCGCGGCCCGACGGCATGCTCACCGACACCGCGCCATTCGTGGGCATCGACTACTGTGGGGTCGGCTGGGCGATGGTCCATCCATTGTTAGTGGCACAACTTTACCGCTATCATGGTGACCGGCGCCTGATGGAGGAGCAATATGAGACCGCGCGGCGCTGGTTGGTGTTGGTTGCCGAGCGCAACCCGGGCGGCATGGTGAAGGACGGCCTGGGTGACCACGAAAGCCTGGTGCCAAAAGTCCAGCCGCCGTTGGTCACCGCGCTCTATTTCCAATCCGCGCAGTTGCTCGCCGCCATGGCGCAAACTCTGGGCAAGGCCGAGGACGCGGAGCGCTTCGGCAAACTCGCCGACCACATCCGGCAGGCCTATCAACGCGAGTTCCTCGATGCCAAAACCGGCGTGGCCGGCCCCGGCACGCAGACCAGCCAGGCCTTCGCGCTCTACTCGGGGTTGGTGCCTGGCAGCGTCCGGGCTGCGGCCATCGACCGTTTGTTGGACGACATCCGCGGCAAGCACAAGGGCCATCTATCCACCGGCATTTTCGGCACCAAGTTCATGCTCGAGGTCCTTTCCAGCAATGGGTTGGCGGATGTGGCGTTCTCCATGGTGAACCAACCTGACTATCCCGGCTGGGGGTGGATGCTGGCAAACGGGGCCACCACCCTGTGGGAACATTGGGCCGGCAGCGATAACACCTTTTCTAACAATCACCCGATGTTCGGCTCGGTCAGCCAGTGGTTTTTCAACTGTCCCGGCGGCATCCGCCCGGCCGAGGATGCCGTGGGCTTCGATAAAATCCTCATTGCGCCGCAAGTGATTGGCGATTTGGAGTGGGTGAAGGCGGTCTATCAATCGGCACGCGGCCCGGTGGCCAGCGCCTGGAAGAAGACCGGCGGCGGCTTGGAGATGCAAGTGGCGGTGCCGGTCGGCGCGACGGCCACCGTGTTTGTGCCGGCCACGGCTGCGGCCGGCGTGAGCGAAGGCGGCAAGCCGGCGAGCCAGGCCGAGGGCGTGAGCTTCCTGCGCATGGAGCGCGGCGCGGCGGTTTTTGCCGTGGCTGGCGGCAGCTATGCGTTTGTGAGCCGCTGAGGGCAATACCTCCGTCTTTGCGGGCGCGCAGGTGATTCCGCCCTGCATGACGGGGAGTGGTGACCGTGGCCCTGCACATGCCGGATTGTTCCTTCCGCATCCTGCCCACCTGCCCCCGCGTGCCACCCCCTGCGCAATTTGTTCAAAAAATAAAAAAAAGCTCGCCACCGGGGGGGGTGCTTTTATACCAAAGCACGACTGAGAAACTCATGAAGGCCGCTCCTAATACCACCCTCTCAAACCCAAGACCTAAGTTCTAAATCCTAAATTCTAAATTGCCTACGGCTATGCCATGAAGTCTTCGCCAATGTTTCCAAGTTCGCTACCGCTCACTCCGCGTTCTAAACGAAGAAAAGAAACGGCATCGCACAGCCCCTCTTTCGTTCAATGTTCAATGTTCGATGTTCTCTTCCTCTTCATCTCTTCCTCTTCGTTTAGAATTTAATATTTAAGATTTAGTGCTTTCTCCTCTTCCCCAATAACCCATAACTAATAACCTCTAACTCTGCCCCCCCTCATGAAAACCAAATCCTCCATCCGCCTCGTTTGCTCCGGTTCACGCCGCCTCGCCCTTGCCCTTGCCACTCTGCTCGCCGCACACTCGGCCGATGCCGCAATTTATTATTGGGACGCGACGAGTCCGATTGATGCCGCCGGCTTCGGCACGGCTGCTGGCACCTGGGGCACGGATGCTTTCTGGAGCACCGCGACCGACGGTACCTCCACGACCGGCGTCATACCCACTCTCACCACGGACACCATCAACTTCGGCAGCGCGACCGACGGCCTTGCCGCCGGCACCATCACGGTCGGGACGGTCAGCGCTGGCAACATCACCTTTGCAGCGGGGGCGGGCGACATCGTCCTCTCCGGCGGTACGATCACTCTGGCTGCCGCTGAAACCATCACCACGGACAACACATCCGACACCATCGATTCCATTCTTGCGGGCGCGGGCACCAGCCTCACCAAGCTCGGCACCGGCACGCTCATCCTCTCCGGCGCGAACTCCTACGCCGGCCAGACCATCGTCGGTGCCAGCAACGGCGCGAACGCAGGTATCCTGCAATTGAGCGGATCCGGCAAAATCAGCAACGCGGCAACCACGGTTTACGGCGGTACACTCGATCTCAACGGAACCACCCAGCAAATTAATTCGCTCAACCTTGGCGGCGGGGCCTCCGGTAGCACCGCTGCCGTCGCCATCGGCGCGGGCGAACTCAAGTTGGGCAACAACGTGACCTTCACCTCCACCAATAACCCCAACGGCGCGACCATCTCCGGCATCGGCGGCGGCAAGCTGAGCCTGTTGAGCAACCGCACCTTCACCGTCGGCGATTCCTCGGCCGCTGCGGATGACCTGACCATCAGCGCGGGTATCCAGAACGGCGATGTCACCGCACGCCAACTCATCAAGGCGGGTGCCGGCACGCTGGTGCTTTCCGGCGCCAACACCTACACCGGCACCACCACGGTCAGCGCCGGCATTCTGTTGGCCAAAAACGCTGCCGCTCTGTCTAACTATGCCACGCAAACGGTTGCGGTGAACACCAGCGGAGCAATCTTGGCCGTTAACGCCGGTGCAGGGTCCCCGACCGAATGGTCCGATACGGCAATCTCCAGTCTTTTGGGCAACGCGAATGTGACCTTTGTTGCCGGGACGAGTTTCGGCATCGACACCACCAGCGGCAACTTTACTTATGGCAACGCCCTTCCTAACAAGGCCAATATGGGCCTGACGAAACTCGGTGCCAACACGCTGATACTCTCCGCCGCCAACCTCTATACTGGCACAACTAATGTCGGTACCAGCAACGGTGCGAACGCAGGTGCCCTGCAGTTGAGCGGCTCTGGCACAATAAGCAGTGTGGCAAATGTGTATGGCGGCACGCTCGACATCAACGGCCTCACGCGAACCATCACCACTCTCACCCTTGGCGGCGGGGCCTCCGGTAGCGCCGCCACGGTCGCCATCGGCGCGGGCGAACTCAAGTTGGGCAACAACGTGACCTTCACCTCCACCAACAATCCCAACGGCGCGACCATCTCCGGCATCGGCGGCGGCAAGCTGAGCCTGTTGAACAACCGCACCTTCACCGTCGGAGATTCCTCGGCCGCTGCGGATGATCTGACCATCAGCGCGATCATCCAGAACGGCGATGCCACCGCACGCCGACTCATCAAGGCGGGTGCCGGCACCCTGGTGCTTTCCGGTGCCAACACCTACACCGGCGCTACGCAAATCAACCAAGGCACGCTGAAAACCGGTGCCAACGATGTACTGCCGGACGGCCAGCAGGTGATCATCGGAAGTGGGGCGGATAACTCCACACTCGACCTCGGTGCCAACAACGACACGATTGGCGGAATCTACTTCGGTGTGGCAAATGCCGGCACCACATCCACTCTGACCACCGGCGTGGGAACGCTCACCGTCAACGGCACTTTCGCGTCAAACGGTGCCAATATCACCACCGACAGTGGCTCAGCGATGAACAAGGTCATCAGCGGCAACCTCAGCATGGGCGGCGGAACGCGGGCGTTCAGGAATGTGCATGGCGGCGGCGGATCGACGTTTGTCGTGTCCGCAATCATCTCCAACGGCGGCGTCAACCATGTGGGTGGAACCATCAGGTACTCCGGCGCCAACATCTATGCCTCCGGAACCACCCTTAGCGGCGGCACTTTTGAGATAGCGACCGACAATGGCTTGGGCAGCGTGGTCGGCGCGATCACCTCCAGCGCGCTGGGCACCGGCACCCTGACCTTCGCCAATGGCGGCCTTTCGTCCGACAGCACGACGGCGCGCACGGTCCTCAACCCGGTCGCCTTCAGTTCCAGCGGTGCCGGTGCCATAGGCAGCGCCACCAACAACGGGAAACTCACGTTCAGTGCCGGCGTGGATCTCGGCACCACCGGCCACACGCTGACACTCAACAGCGATGCGCAGTTTGACGGTGCCGTGACCGGCAGCACTGGCAGCCTCACCACGGCTGGATCCGGCACCCTGGTTCTCAACAGCGCGTCGAGCGTCATCGGTGGTGGTGTTTACGCTGGTGGCACGGGTACGCTTCGCTGGGGCACCGGCGTCACCGAAATCGTCTCCAACACGGCAGCCATCGGCGTCAACGGCGGCGGCACTCTGTACCTCGCGGGCAACAACGAAACGGTCGGCCGGATCTTTTTCGGCGCAGGTAATGTCGGGCAAACCTCGACCCTGACCACGGGCGCGGGCACACTGACCCTAACCGGTGCCGCAGGCGGCAACGGCAATATCGGCGGTGACACCGCGGGTCATCAGGACCGGGTTCTTAGCGGTAATCTCAACTTGAGTGGCCTGACGCAGACCATCACCAACCAAGATACCTTTGCGTTACAGGCAAAGCTGCTCATTTCTGCGAATATAGCCGACGGCGGCACCCAGATCACAAGCGGCATCGTGACCTTCAGCGGCAGCAACAGCTACGCCCTTGGAACGGCCGTGAACGCCGCAGGTACCCTGGTCTATGCGAACACCGCCGCCAAGCCCGCCACTGGCACCACGACCGTGGCGGCCAACGGCACGCTCGGCCTGGGCGTCGGCGGCACCGGTGATTTCAGCTCCACGGACGTGGGCAACCTGTTCCTCAATGCCTTGGCCGACGTTTCCATGGATGCGACGTCCAAAGTCGGCATCGACACCACGGCGGGTAACTTCGTCCACTCCGCCAACATCACGCAGGTGGGCACCAAGGGCCTGACCAAGCTCGGTCTCAACAAGCTGACGCTCGACGGCACCAACGTCTACACCGGTTCCACCCTGGTCTATCAGGGCACGCTCGAACTCACCGGCGACAACAGCGCCCTGAGCGGCGCCACGACGGTCAATGCGGTCGGCACCCTCAGCGCCACCACGGCCAGCAGCTTGCCAGCCGGGACGCTGACCCTTAACGGTGGCACCCTGAGCTACAGCGGTGCCGCCACGGCGAAAAGCGGTGTCTCCATCACCGCCGGCACAACCGGCACCTTTGACATCGGCACGGGCTCGGCCCTGACCGTCAGCGGCACTGCCACTACTGGCAACCTCATCAAGGCGGGCAACGGATCGCTGAGCATCGGCGCGCCGCTGCACACCGGCACCACCACCGTCAACGCCGGCAACCTCACTTTCACCGCCGCGCAGACCTATACCGGTGCCACCACCATCGCTGGCGGCACCCTGACCCTCGCCGGCGGCAATCACACCCTGGCGGTCAACAAGACGCTCACGGTTAATGGCGGCACCCTCGACCTTGGCTCCAGCAGCCAGTACGTCGGCAACTTCACCGGCACCGGCGGCATTGTCACCGGCAGCGGCGGGACGTTCACGACCAACGCGGCCAACGGCACCTACGCCGGGTCGATCCAGGGCTCGCTCAACTTCGTCAAGGCCGGGGGCAACACCCTGTCCCTGACGGCTGACAACAGCACCAGCGGCACGGTCAAGGTGCTCGGCGGCGGCCTGACCCTCAAGGACAGCGGTGTGCTGTCCAACGCCACGGGTGCGCTCAGCGTCAATGGTGCGACCCTGACCATCGACAACACCGGCACGGCCAACAACAATGACCGCGTCAACGACAGCAAGGCCGTCACCATCAATGGCGGTACCATCAAATTCAATGGCCGGGCCTCAACCAACTCGACAGAGACCCTTGGAGCGGTGACGGTCAATTCGGGATCGTTGGTGATCTCCGCGCCTACTGGTGCCTCGGGAAGTGCCCAGTTGACGATGACCAGCCTGACCCGTACTGCCGGTGCCACGCTCTATTTCAACACTGGTATGACGAACTTCGGGACAGCCGGCAATTCTTCCCGCATCCTCGCCAACGCCACCAACTCCGCGCTCACCGGCAACCTCGCCCCGATTAATGGCGTAGTACCGGGCGCTTTTTACATGGTGAACACGGACAACTATTACTTCGTGGACTACTCGACGACTCTGGGCTTCAAGCAGTTGGCAACGACCACCAACAATTTCACCACTGCCGGTGCCAGCGATAACGTACGAGACGGGAATGGCGTGGTTGGCGCCGACAAGACCATCAATTCCTTCGCTTTAGGAAACCTCACCTTCACGAACGGATCGACGACCGGCGGCACTGACCTGCTGACGATTGGCAGTGGCATGACGATGCTGGCGGTCAACACGTGGGGCACCACCAGCGCGCGCGGCCGGATCACTTCGGGTACAAACGAACTGTTCATTTTCAAGCGGGATGGCAACGTCTCTCCGGACCCCATCGTCAATAGCGTGATTGTGGACAAGAACGGCAGCACGGCGGTTAATGCGGAGGACAAGGTCAGCCTGGTCATTCATTCCCAGCGACAAGACCGGGGCTACTATGTGCATCTGACCGCCCCCAACTTGTATAGCGGTGGGACGTTTGTTGACGTTGGACCTTTGAACGTCAACGCAGCGGGGCTCTCGCTCGACGCCACCAGTGCCGGCATTGTGACAATTCCGGCAGGCGGCCTGACCATCAACAACAGCTCCATCGTGGACATGACCGGCTTTGCAGGTCAGATCGAGTCAAGCAACGTGGTTACCATCAATGGCGGCGGCGCGCTCAACCTGATGGGCACCAACACGCTCGCCGGGATTGTCTTCAACAGCAACGGCGGCACGGTCACGCCGACCGTCACCCCATACATAACCATCACGGCGGGGTCTAATAACGCGTTGTCCAGCAAGGGTGCCAAGACCGGCACGCTGCAACTGGCCACCAGCGGCTACATCACCTCGACGCCGACCAATGTGGCGGTGACCCCGCTGATTGATTCAGGCACGCTCGACCTCAATGGCACGGCCACCCATAACATCACGGTGTCCGCCCTGCCCGAGGGTAACTATGTCAATGGCGCAACCCTCATCGGCCTGAACATCAGCTCGGTGATCACCAACGGCGGCTTCACCAAACTCGGCAGCGGCATTCTCAATCTATCCGGTGCCAATAACACCTATGCCGGCGGCACCACTGTCAACGCCGGGGTGCTCCGGCTGGACTTCACGAGCAACACGGCCAAGTGGGCAAGCAGCTCCGCCCTCACGCTGGGCGGCGGCACGCTCGAACTCAGTGGCGGCACGACGTTCGTCCAGG
>JBILFE010000553.1:0-3285 GCA_044351705.1 Luteolibacter sp.
GAATGCTGAGTTCTGAAGCTGCTAAAAGCGAAAAAATCTAACCAATTAATCCATGAAATCCGTGAAATCTGTGGTTCCTATCCCGATTGCTGGATTTCAGCTTCGGAGTTCGGGTTTAATCCGTTAATCGGTGGTAAGAATGACCGCCGTTTGGCCGTTACAACTGCGAATTGAAGGTTTATCTGAGAGCAAATCCCGACAGCGACCCATCATGAAAAACATCAACTGCCTGCTGGTCATCATTGCAATAAGTGCCCCCTTGGCCCGTGCCGAGGAATCCATGGACAAAATGTGGGGCGAGCGCACGGTGCAACCCGGCGTGGAAAACACGGAACGGGCGGCCCTGTTCCGCGATGGCAATTACGGGATGTTCATCCACTGGGGGCTGTACTCCCATCTCGGCGGGAAGTGGCATGACCAGACGTTTTACGGCATCGGCGAATGGATCAAAAACCAGATGGGCATATCCACCGCCGACTACATGGCGCTGGCCAAGGAGTTCAACCCGAGCCTGTTTAACGCGCGTGAGATTGCGCGGGTGGCCAAGGCTGCCGGAATGAAATGGATCATCATCACCTCCAAACATCACGAGGGCTTCGCCATGTTCAAGTCGGCCCATCCATTCAATATCGTCGACGCCACGCCCTTCAACCGTGATCCGATGAAGGAACTCGCCGCCGCCTGCAAGGAGGCCGGCCTCGGCTTCGGATTCTATTACTCACACTATCAGGACTGGACCGCTCCCGGTGGCGATGGCGGCCCACGCAAAAATCCCGATGGCTCAAAGGCCACCTTCGAGCAGTATTTCCGCCAGAAATGTTTCCCGCAGGTCAAGGAAATCTGCAGCCAATACGGCCCGCTGAATTTCATCTGGTTCGACACGCCCGGCGAGATGCCCAAGGAGCTTGTCATGGAACTGGCCGAGCTCGCCCGCAAGACGCAACCTAACGCGATGTTATGCAGCCGCATCGGCCACGGCATGGGTGACTATGAAAGCAAGGGCGACATGGAGGTGCCGCCGCGCAACATGGAGGGACTCTGGGAATCCTGCGATACCACCAACGACTCATGGTCGTACGCGTGGTATGACCAGAACTGGAAAGACTCAAAGGAAATTCTCCACCGGCTGGTTTCAACCGTGGGCCGCGGCGGAACCTATCTGCTCAACATCGGCCCGGACGGCACCGGTCGCGTGCCGGCACAGGCCGCCAAGTATCTGGAAAAATCCGGCGAGTGGATCAAACGCTATCCGGAGGTGGTCTACGCCGCCGGTGCCTCGCCATGGGGACACGCGCTGCCGTGGGGCGATGTCACCACCGTGGGCAACACGCTCAACCTCGTCGTTTTCGATTGGCCCGCCGATGGCCGCTTGCTGCTGCCGGGATTGCAAACAGACATCGCTGCGGCCGGCGTCGTCGCCGATGGCAAGTTGCTCCCGGTCAAATGGACGAAGCGCGGCACTTGGACCGAACTGCAAGTGCCGGCCGCACCTACCGACCACCCGGCGTCCGTGGTCGCCGTCAAATTGCAGGCCGCGCCCAAAGTCGATACCACACTCGGCGTTTTTCCTAACATTCCGACCCCGCTGCTCGTCGAGTTCGCCGAGGTGAATGACGCCACCAAACAAAGCATCGATTGGATGGAAAAATTCGGTGAATGGAAACACGCGACGCAGGTGAGCGGCTGGAAGCCCGCGGGCAAAGCGGTGTGGACCCTTGATGTGGCTGCGGCCGGCGATTACCGGTTGGAACTCATTTACAAGGGCGAGGGCCGCCTCGTGTGGGGCATCGAGACCGATGAGGGAGTCAAACTCCAAAACCAACAGAACGCATCGCCGGTCTATCATGCCTATCCGTTTGGATTGCTCACATTCAACAAACCCGGCAAACACACCGTCACCGTCACCCTCGTTGATGGAGCCCCGGACAAGGCCAGTTTGGAATCGATCCGCCTCAGCCCCGCCGAGTGAGGCGATATGCAAGGCTCATTGTCAGATTCTCTCACAATTTGCTTCCGCAAGGCCCCGCCATTTGCCTCAATGACGCAGGGAAGCTGAGATGCCAAATTGGCATCTCAAAACCCTCTCCGCCGGAGGATAACTCATCACCAACCGTGACGAGGTCAACAACAAGCTCACAATCAAAAGATTCCAGGGGCGGTCGACGCTACCTCCCCTACGCCTTCACCGAGCAAGGCGTCGCCATGCTTTCCAGCGTGCTGCGCTCCCGGCGGGCCGTCGAGGTGAACATCGCCATCATGCGCACCTTCGTCCAACTCCGTCGCCTCATGGATTCCAACCGCAACCTCGCCCGCAAGATCGAGGCCATGGAGTTAAAATACGACGAGCAGTTCGCCGTCGTCTTCGATGCCATCAAGCAGCTCATCAGTGAAGACACCGCCCGCAAGGCCCAGCCCAAACGCCGCATCGGCTTCCTTCCGTAATTTCATGTCCATCTTCCTTTATAGGATGAAAGTCGTTCTGCTCTTGCTGGCCCTGCCGGCGGCGCCCGCCGTTGCCGAGAAGGTCAACTACGCCAGGGCATGCGAGCCGTTGGTCAAGCCGGCATTCCTGCCTTTGCCCATCGGCGCGGTCGAGCCGCAGGGCTGGTTAAGGGACTGGGCGGTGTCCGCGCGCGATGGCATCAGCGGTCATTTGGATGAATGGCATCCGGTGTTTGCCGACGGTTGGAAAGGCCACCAGATCAAGGCGCCCAACGCCAAACCCGACGGCACCGGTTGGCCGTTGGAACAATCCGCCTATTGGCTCGATGGGGCGCTGCGCCTGGGTCTGGTTCTGCACGACGAGCCACTCATCAAAAAAATCCGTGCGCGCTTGGATCCGGTGGTGGCTGGCGTCAACCTGGCCGATGCCGGCACCTCGTTCATGTATTGGAAGAAAAACTACCAACCGCAAGGATTTGATAGTTGGGCGCATTCGCAAATGGGCCGCGCCCTGGTGGCGCTCTATCAGGGGACCGGCGACCCGCGGGTGCTCGACGCCTTGGTCAAGGTGTATGCCGCTTACGACGGCGACATGAGCCTGCCGCCCTCGGCAACGGACGTGAGCGGACTTTGCAATCTGGACGCCATGTTGGAGACGTATTCGTTCAGCGGCGAGCGGCGCATCCTCGACCGCGCGCTTAAAGCCATCGCCGCGCCGCCGGTGGTGCAGGAATTCAAAGTGTGGAAATCCGGCAAGGTGGCGCCAGGGCACATGGTCATTCTTTACGAGAACATCCGCTTGCCGGCCGTCGTCTATCCGTGGACCGGCAACAAGCACCTGAT
>JBILFE010000554.1:0-3281 GCA_044351705.1 Luteolibacter sp.
CGCGTATTGCGAAATCGGCGCGGTACATTACCCCGGCTTCAACGGCCCGGTGATGGCCAGGGAGAAAGCCAAGCGCCCCTTGTTCATGGGTGAATATTGCCACCTCAATGCCTACAACCGCCGCGAACTCATGACCGATCCCGGCCTGCGCAACCGCTGGGGACTCTATCTCCACCGCCTCTGGGAACAAATGGATGCCGAACCTAACATTCTTGGCGGCGCCATTTGGTCCGGCATCGACGACACGTTCTTTCCCGCCCCGGAGCTCACCCTCGGCTACGGTGCCTGGGGGCCGCTCGATGGCTGGCGCCGGCCAAAGCCCGAGTACTGGCATGTCAAAAAGACCTACTCGCCGGTGCGCATCGATGAATCCAAGGCCGTCATTCCAACCAACGGCACCCTCGTCATACCCGTTGAGAACCGCTCCGACTTCATCAATCTATCCAATATCGTGGCGCGCTGGAAGATCGGCGCGCAAGCCGGCAGCGTCCACGCCGATATTCCCTCCCGCCAACGCGGCACCCTCGCCATCACTCCCGACCATCCTCCGCTTGCTGGAGAAATGTTGGAACTGGCGTTCATCGACCCGCGCGGCTTCGAGACCAACCGCTTCGTCCTGCCGCTTGCGGATCCGGTGACTCCTGCCGCTGCCGTGGCGGAGCATGGGATTCCCCAACTCGTGACCACGGACGGGTTCTATCAAATCACGGCCGGCGCTGCCGCATGGAGCATCGACCGAAACACCGGCGCGCTCAGCATGCGCGCAGGCAACACGCCGGTGATCCATTCCGGTCCGCACCTGTTGCTCATTCGACACAATAGCGAAGGCGAAACCCAAATGACCGGAAACACCCAAATCCATGACGCATTTTCACCGGTTTGCACTCAGTGGCAACTCCAACAAATCGTGGCCGCCACCCTTGCCCCCGATCAAATCAAAGTCACCATCCGGGGATCTTACGCCGAGGCTGAAGGCTCCTATACCTTGTTGTTTTCACCCGCCGGGGTTGAGTTCAGCTATAGCTTCAAGGTCAAACGCCACATCATTCCGCGCCAAACCGGCGTCGCCTTTGACTTCCCGCCCGGCTTCGACCGGCTCACGTGGCGGTGCCGCGGACTGTGGTCGGTCTATCCGGACGATCACATCGGCCGCCTGGCCGGCACCGCCCGCGCCGTCACCCCAGATGGCAAGCCCGCCATCGAAATCGGTCCGCGCGAAAATCCGGGCACCTCCCCGTGGGCCAACGACAGCACCCGCTACGGCTCCAACGACTTCCGCTCGACCAAGGAAAACATTCTAGCCGCCAGTCTCGGCAGGAGCCTTCTTGATAGGAAAACAGGCGTCCCGCCTGTTAGGGAAGACAGCGCGTCCCGCCTGTCCGCGGATGAAACGACAGGCGGGACGCCCGTCGGCACTGACAGGCGTCCCGCCTGTCCTCCTGCTGCACTGACAGTCTCGGGCGGCCCGGCATTCACGGTCACCTCGGACGGCACCCAGTCGGTTAGAGCCTGGCTTGACCCTGCCACCCGCCAGACATGGCTGCTCGTTGCCGGTTACACCAACGGCGGCTCGGAGCGCTTTCTGGATGGCCTCGTCGAACCGGACAAACGCCTGCTCAAACCCGGCGCTGCAGTCGCCGCCACCTTTCACATCAACATCCCATGACCCACCGCGAGAACATCCTGCGCGCGCTGCGCCGCCAACAACCGGAGAAAGTCGGCTTCGACTTCGTGTTCTCCCCAGCATTGCTAGATGAGTTCCGCCGCCGCACCGGGCGCGAGGACTATCAGGAATACTATCAATTCCCGCTGCGCTGCATCGAGCTCGATCCGACCCGCCTGCGGACCGATTACACGGTTTTCTTTGATGAGTTGCCGGCGGGCACGCGGCCGCTCGATTGGAATCCGGAATGGGGGATCATGGGCGCGCCGGGGCCGACCGCGCATTTCCAGGAAATGCTGCATCCGATGGCCCGGTTTGAATCGGTGGCGCAGGTGCACGCCTATCCGTGGCCGGACTGGCTGGCAGACTACCGCTGGCAAGATGTTCCGGCGCGGCTGGCCGGGCTCAAGGCCCGCGATCTGGTGGTGTGCGCGTTCATGGAGATGACCTTGTTTGAACTCGCATGGTATCTGCGCGGCATGGACCGATTCATGGAAGAACTCATCGGCGAAGATGAGATCGCCACCGCCTTGCTCGACAAGCTCACCGCCATCCGCACCGGCATGGCACGGCGGTATGCGGCGTGCGGCGCGGACGTACTCATGTTAGGCGATGACGTGGCGACCCAGATCGACATGATGATCAGTCCGGCGTTATGGCGCGCCACGCTCAAGCCGCGGCTCGCAGCGGTGATCCGCGCCGCCAAGGAAGTCAACCCGGCAATTTTGATTTTCTATCATGGGGACGGCAACATGGAGCGGATTGTGCCTGACTTGATAGAGATCGGCGTGGAAATTCTCAACCCGGTGCAACCGGAATGCATGGACCCGCAGCGCATGAAGGAATTGTTTGGCGACAAGCTGGCGTTCTGGGGGTGCATCGGCACCCAGACGACCATGCCCTTCGGCACGCCGGAGGAGGTCGAACAGACGGTTGCATACCTCATCGCCACCGTCGGCAAGGGCGGCGGCCTGTTGCTTGCGCCAACCCACACCCTCGAACCCGATGTGCCGTGGGCCAATGTTGAGGCTTTGCTTACCGCGGTCAACGCGCCATAGTCGCGCCCGATGAGCACCCTGGATCTAATCTTGTTTGTTGTCGCGGTCGTCGGCGTCATCGCCATGGGCATTCGCATGGGCCGCAGGCAAGCCACTGCGAGTGGCGACGAGACCGGCGACTATTTCCTCGCCGGGCGCGGGCTGTCATGGTGGCTCATCGGTTTTTCGCTGATAGCCGCCAACATTTCCACCGAACAATTCGTCGGCATGTCCGGGCAGGCCGCCGACTGGTTGGGCCTGGCGATCGCGTCGTATGAATGGCTGTCGGCAATCGCCTTGGTGGTGGTGGCGTTTGTGTTTCTGCCACGACTGCTGCGCTGCGGGATCTACACGATTCCCGAGTTTTTGGAATACCGCTTCAGCCGCTTGTCGCGCATCGTCATGGCGTTGTTGTCGATGGTGGTCATCGTCGGCGTGCCCTCGGCGTCGGTGATTTATTCCGGAGCCAAGGTCATCAGCGTGTTTTTCCACGGGGTGACGGTGGCTGGCATCGATCTGGGCAGCGTGCAGGCCGGGTGTTGGATCATCGGGCTGGCGGCGGCGGCCTATGTGTTGGTCGG